>JAKAGC010000757.1 GCA_021817755.1 Acidobacteriota bacterium
ATCTATTGCTTCATCAACAGCCAGGGCGATCTTGTGCGATTCGGAAGGGGGAAATTGACTTAGAGTGGCAATATGATCGGCAAGATCGACGACCATCTTCAACAATTCCGTTTTGGATGGAATTGAAATGGATAATTCAGGTTTTGATGGGAACATGGTTTAATTCGTTGTATTACTGAACTTAAGAACAGCTTCTTCTTCCTCTTTAAGGAAATCGTAGATTTCCGTAAAGCCAACCAGGTCAAATATTTCAAAAACCCGTTCATTTACATTCGACAGCTTTATATCTCCGCCTTTTTCCCGGATTTCATCCAGGTATCCCATGATGATGCCCATTCCAGCACTACTAATATAATTTAGATCTTTGCAATTTATTACGATATTGAATTGATTGGATTCGATGGATTTGAGGATTTCTTTTTCGAAGCGTTCAACATTGTGCGCATCCAGGTGGCCACGAGGGTATATAACGGTCGTATTTTCAACCACTTTGGACCTGATATAAAAAGATTTCATTCTTAACTCCTGACTGGGTTTAATACCTTACACAAAAAATTCTCCTGTCACCGATTTTTTCATGTGACATATAATTTTAATACATATTGAAGAATTTTTCAAATTTTTTATCAGCTCCGTGATATAAAAAAAAGATATGGGTTATTCGATTCAGGAATAGGCACTTCCGGAACGAATACATAAGCCGGAAATAGCTAATTAGGTTGCCTTACAGGGGGTAAATACCCCCTCTAATTTTTTTTTTAAGATTAATCGCCGATTAATCTTCCATGATATGCTTTTCTTTGGCTTTTTCGATTTCTTCCAGGTTTTTTATACCATCATCGATGATCTTCTGGAGTTCATCATTGGAACGTTTTTCATCATCTTCAGTGATTTCTTTCTCTTCCTTCAAGCCTTTAATCATATCACGATAATCTCGCCTCATATTGCGAATAACCGTTTTACGCTCTTCTGTATATTTTTTTAGAGTTTTAATAATCTCCAAACGTCTCTGTTCATCAAGAGGTGGAATAGGAAGTCGAATTACTTTTCCGTCAGAAACAGGATTAATTTCAATATTGGAAGTACGAATAGCTTTTTCGATTTCAGAGATGACACTGTGGTCCCAAGGTTGAATAACGATCATATTGGCATCCGGGACAGACAGAGTAGCTACCTGGTTAATGGGTGTAGGAACACCATAATATTGAACGTTGATTCCATCGAGGATGGATACGGAAGCTCTTCCTGTACGGAATTTAGAAATATCCTTTTTAAATTCTTCGGTGGTTTTCTTTATTTTGCTTTTTGATTCTTCAAGAAGTTCCTTTATCATGGTATACTCCCTAATATATTTTAAGATATGGATGTTCCGAAATTTTTTTCGGTAATGGCGGTAATGAGGTTGCCTTTTTTAGTGCTGTCAAATATTTTAATTGGAAGGTGGTTTTCCTTACAAAGTGCAACGGCAGAGATATCCATTACTTTAAGTTCCCTGGTTATCACTTCATTGTAAGATATATGGTCGAAGCGGACGCTGTTTTTGACTTTCTTTGGATCATCTGAATAAACACCATCCACCATTGTGGCTTTTAACAAGACATCGGCGCGGATTTCAACCGCACGGAGGGCGGCTGCGGTATCGGTGGTAAAGAATGGATTACCTGTCCCTGCGGAAAAGATGACGATTCGTCCGCTTTCGAGGTAGTTCACGGCACGAATTCGATCATAGTGTTCGGCGACTGCCTGAATCTTAAGGGCAGAGATAAGAGAGGCAGGAACGCCGTTTTTTACTAGTATATCCCGCAGGGCAATTCCATTTATTACGGTGGAAAGCATACCGATATAATCGGCAGAAGTGCGCTCAATTCCAAGGTTATTGGAACGATCACCTCTAAAAAAATTTCCTCCCCCGATAACAACCGCAACCTGTACACCGAGACGGTGGATGTACATCAATTCGGAAACTATATCGGCAATGACGCTGTCAGAGATCCCAAAATCCTGAGTTCCTTTCAGCGCCTCGCCGCTGAGCTTCAATAATACCCGTTTATAACACGGTATTAGATTGCTGTCATCCATATTAAAATTCTTCGCCTACCTGGTACCGGATGAATCGTTTTACAGTAATGTTTTCACCCAGTTTATGGATTTTTTCTGCGATAAGATCCTGGATGGATTTGGAATCATCTTTAAAGAATTTCTGATTGAGTAAGCAGACTTCAGAAAAATATTTTGAGAGTTTTCCTTCAATAATTTTTTCAATAACCTGCTCAGGTTTTCCGGAATCTTTCATCTGTTCGCGATATATATTTTTTTCTTTTTCAATTACTTCAGCAGGAACCGCTGTTTCGGAAATATAGAGAGGGGTCATAGCGGCGATTTGCATAGAGATATCTTTCTGCAGGGCGAGAAAATCTTCATTTTTAGCTACGAAATCGGTTTCGCAACCTAATTCAACCAGAACACCAATGTTATGGTTGGAATGAATATAAGAACCGATAGCGCCAGAATTAGTTGCTCTTGAAGATTTTGCTTTGGCTTTTTCAAATCCTTTTTTTCTAAGAATTTCTTCTGCTTTTTCGTAATTATTTTCAGCATCTGCAATCGCTTTTTTGCATTCCATGATGCTGACACCGGTTTTATCTCTTAGTTTTTTTACCAGGTTCATATCCACTGACATGTTATTCTCCTATAAAAGCTCGTTAAAAAACGTACAGCTTCACTAATTAATTTTCATCGTCGACATCGTCGTATTCGTCATCCTCGTAATCTGAATTAGCAGA
>JAKAGC010000058.1 GCA_021817755.1 Acidobacteriota bacterium
ATTATTGCTGCAATGATTCCCCAGGTAAGAAACCGCGAACGTTTCTTTTCTTCCGTACCAATGGGGATATGCTCCATTAAATTATCCGAAGATAGATCATTTTCAGGGCCTACCATAGGAACCGGTGTATTTAATTCCGCTTGAAATTTCCGGTCCTCTTCTTCGATGGTGTCTGCATAGAGCTCTCCCATATATGCAGTCAATGACGCTTTAAAGGCTGAAAATTCCTCGGGTTTGAAATATTTAAATACATAATTACGAAAATCTTTGATATTGACAAACCGTTTGTTAATATCGGGATTCAATGTCTTCTTAAAGAAGTTGATCAAGTTGGTAAGAAATCCGATATCGGTAGAGGGAAGATCCGATACGAAGCTAATGCTGGTAAACGTCGATTCAAAATCCTCACCGGGCAGATAGGAAAAATAATTTCCTGTGAGCATGCGATATACGAGATATCCCAGGTGATAAAAATCCGAGCGGTTCACTATTTTTTCTCTGCGGATGAATTCGGGAGGTAACCAGGCTCCGTACATTCGTATCATTTCCGACATGGCGTCCTGGTTTTCATCCAGCAGCGACCATATTCCAAAGTATTTCACATAGATATTTCCTTCATAATCCAGGAGAATATGATCCGGTGTCAAGAATCCATGGAATACATTCTGGCCCTTCACAGCCAGGGAGGAACACACTTCGATCAACGATGCAATCGCTGCCGCGATCGAGAATGCCAGTCCGAAGGGAACAAATTTTTTCTTTCTGGAAGCATCTTCAACCAATTGAGCCAGTGTTTTCCCTTCCAGGAACGGAAAGATAAAAAACATATCGTTTTCTGTTCGAACCAGTTTTTCCGGTGTATACAGATTAGGAGTTCCCACCTGGTTAATTTTCTGACACAGAGTATTCGTACGATTCCATTCTTCAGGAGTTGTGAATAAAAATGGATATACATGACCGATCAACCGATGTTGCAACGGTGTATTCTTTCCTTCTTCCAATTCCACTGCCCGGAAATTCGTTCCAATCGAATCTTTTGACAGCTCCTCCATCAACACATAATTACCCGGTACACGCAACGCGATTTTTTCACTTTTCATTTTTTGTCCCTTCGGTAAGATTTGTCTTATGCAAGATATACTATAAAGGATTTTCGTCAAAAATTCAATATCCATAGTAAAAATATTTTCATACCTGAATCATCTTCATTTTCCTTTATCTATCGCGTACTTTTCATTTTATTTTATATATGATAGAATACCTTCATGGAAAAAAAAATCTTAGAAATAAAAAATCTAACCAAAACGTACGGTGAACTTACTGCTTTAAATAGTTTTTCTTTATCCCTTGAAAAAGGAGAAATCCTCGGGTTACTCGGGCCAAACGGCGCTGGAAAAACAACCATGATTTCCATTCTTTCCGGCATAGTTAAAGATTTTTCCGGGACTGTCACATTTAAAAATGAAAATCTCTTTTCCAACAGGGAATTAAAGAATTATATGGGAATCGTTCCCCAGGATATGGCATTTTATGAAGACTTGAATGCCATGGAAAATCTCATGTTCTGGGGAGGATTATACAATCTTCCCAATTCGACACTAAAAAAACGCGCTGCTCAATTACTCGAACTGGTAGAATTGGGCACAAGAGCTAAAGAGCCGATAAAGAATTTCTCCGGTGGGATGAAACGGAGACTTAATATCGCAATCGGTCTGATTCACAACCCTGAATTACTTTTACTCGATGAACCCACTGTGGGTATCGATGTCCAGGCTAAAGTAAATATACTCGATATTATTAAAAATGTCGGAGAACAAGGCACTGCTGTTATTTTTACCACCCACCAGTTGGCTGAAGTGGAACAGATTTGCTCCCGTATAGTAATCATGGATAAAGGTACATTGTTGGCTCAAGGAACCATGGATGAATTAATCCGCATTGTGGGTGGGAAAGAGATGGTGGATGTGGAAGGTGAATTCTCAGCCAACCACTTCTCAGAAATAATTAAAAACCAGAACCACCAGGGAATCGAAATTCTCAGTGTATCTGACAATCTCGCCAATCTCGCTTTCGATAATACGGACCTTATCCCTTCCATGATGGAACAACTTTTCAAAAATCAAATCGTGGTTTCAGATTTAAAGATCAAATCCCCTAACCTGGAAGCGGTCTTTTTAAAATTAACGGGAAGGAGTTTAAGAGATTGAAACGCATATTATTAATTATAAAAAACGATGTGAAGCGACGTATTAAATCTCCCCTGGGTATTCTGTTATTTCTCCTGATTCCTATCGTAATGACTGCCATCATTGGGATGATTTTCAGCCCTCGAGCCGGAAATGCACAACTTCCTCCCATAAAGATCATTCTGGTGGATAATGATAAAAGTTTGGGTTCAAAATTCTTTACCGGTGCATTCGATACAAAAGAAATAAAAGATTTATTCCAGGTGACCATGGCCGAGGAGAACGAAGGCAAACGTTTAATTTCAAAAGGTAAAGCGTCTGCTCTGATTATTATTCCTGCCAAATTCACCGATGATCTGTCCAATCAAAAAAAGACCACGATTCATCTGATTAAGAATCCATCCGAGGAATTCTTACCCGGAATAGTAGAGGAATTCGTAAATACCATGGGAATCGTTATTTCCGGTTTTGTGCAGGTATTTGAACCGGAAATAAAAATCATGAAAAAATTCACGGACATGGACCTTGAAAACCTTTCCATACCGGAAGCCACGCCTTTCCTGGAAGCCATGAAAACTAAGTTTTTATCTTTGAAAAAGTTTACATCCCCCATGTTGATTGAATTGAAAAAAGAAACCAGTGCAACAGATAAAAAGAAAAAGGAACCGGAGTTCAATTTATTTGCGCTCATAATGCCCGGTATGCTGGTGATGTTTCTATTATTCGTTGTCGAGGGAATCATGAGGGAAATCCTGGCAGATAAAGAAAACGGTATTCTTCAACGGATGATGTTTTCACCCCTTCGGATAATGGATTTTATTATTTCCCGAATATTCAGCGGTTTTGTAGTTGGCGTACTCATGTTCTGGATTGCAGTCGTGATCGGCGCCCTTCTTTTTGAAATCAAATGGGGCAATTACTGGTATTTATTCATATTAATCGCGCTTACCAGTTTTTGGGCCGCATCTTTTTTCGCGTTATTAAATGCTTTTTTTAAGAACAGGAACCAGGCCGCTGCTTTTTCTGCACCCATTATACTCGTATTCAGTGCATTTGGAGGCAGTATGCTCCCGCTTGAACAGATTCCTGCTCAAATGAGATGGGTATCCACTATTACCCTAAATCATTGGTTCATTACCGGCGCTATCAAAATCGGTAGTAATGAATTTCCTATCGTTCCATTACTCGTTCTTTTCATCTTGGGGGTTATCCTCTTTATATTGGCCGTAATATCCCTGAACCGGAGAATTAAAATATGAGAAAAATCTGGCATATCGGTATCACCGATTTAAAATTAATCGTAAAAGATAAAATGTTTTTTTTCTGGTCTCTGCTTTTCCCTATGATATTCATCTACATATTCGGTTCTTTATTTACCGCAGGCCGTACCGATACCAAATCCGCCCTAATGGTATTAAATAAAGATAAAGGTCAGTGGGGCGCTTACCTCATCGAAAAAATCGACGCTCCCGGTATTGAATTAAAAAAGGTCGATGCTATCCCCAAAGACTATATCCGGTTTGTAATTATCCCCGAAAACTTTTCCCAGAATATCGAAGCATTCAAAAGTCAATCGATAACGCTTATGCAGAAATCCGATTCCAACTTGAAAGCGGGACGCATGGCAGAAACCAAAATCATGCAATCCATTATCAAATTAATAACAGAGATGATCATCAAAGGTGAAAAGGATATAAAAACCTTTTTCGATAAGAAACCAGAATTCCGTTCAATGGTGGAGATTAAAACGCGTTTTCCCGACAAAACGATTACAAAAATACCTTCCGGGTTTGATCATACCATCCCCGGCATACTTGTTCAGTTTATAATGATAATGGTATTGGTTTCAGGTGGAATAATCGTAATGGAAGATCGCAAGCGCGGTATTCTTTCGCGTGTATTGTTTTCTTCTGCGTCGTATCTCGAATTACTCGGTGGGAAATTTTTCGGACGTTTATTAATGGGACTCCTCCAGTCTCTCATATTGATAATCGTTGGAATGATTATGTTTCACCTCAATCTCGGTAATTTCTTGTATTCATTTTTAAACATACTCATATTTTCTGCCTGTATGGCCTGTCTCAGTATATTCATTGGTTCAGTGTTGAATAGCGAAGAAGTCATCGTCGGAGTCGCCATATTAACCGGAAATATTTTCGCTGCCCTCGGTGGGTCCTGGTGGCCAATGGAAGTCGTACCCGATACCTTTAAAATTGTGGGAATGATATCACCTTCGTATTGGGCAATGAAAACATTTCATCAGGTCATCTTTTTCAAGGAGGGATTTTCGGAAATCCTTATTAATTTTGTAGTTCTTTCCGTATTTTTCCTTGTATTTATGTTTTTGGCAGTCCGGTATTTTAAAATAAGAGATTAAATTAAAACCTGTTAAAACATACACACTCGTTCGCTTGTGATTCTAAAATGTGCAGATGAATTCTAATTAAAAAAGCATGATTTTAAAACTATAAGAAATGATTAGAGAAATTATTACAGAATTCGGTGTAAAAATTTACTGAAAAAATTCCCATATGTTTCGAAAAGAGGATTGGAATACATCCGAACGCGTTACGGAAAACATAAAGAGGCATTTACTATTCCGTAGAATTGGCGATTTAAAGATAATAAATGAAATGGTAAATTCATTACTCAAAAAGCAGTAATTCGCAATTAAAAAAAAGAAAATAAATTCTAAACGGGCAGACTAAACCAAACGAGGGTATTAAATGCATTTGGTTCCCTAATAATAGGATTTTTCAACACTTAAATTTAAATAGGAAGAAGAGGTAAAATAAATGTTTTATTTTTATTAGTTTTTGCACAAAATCTTTTGAGGAACAATTTAATGTTTATTGAGTTGTGAATTGACTTTAAATGTAATTTATGGTAAAAATAAAGATTGAGGAAATCAAATATGAAAATCTCGGATAACAGATTTCTACTGAATTTATTTTATACTAAACTTCAATTATTCAACCGCCAAACGAGTTTATATTCCTTTAATGAGAAGGTTAGATTTAATTAAAATACAGAAAAATTTGAGGAGAAGATGAATACATATATTTATGAGCCAATAGTAAATGAAACCCAAGAGTTTATAGAAATCGCAAATGATTTTGCAAATCCACTAGATATAGTAAGGGAAGCAATAAGCAATTCATATGACGCTAAGTGTTCAAATATTTACTTAGATTTTTCAGTGGTGCAGGAGTATGGAGAATCAACCTTTAAAATATCAATTGAAGATGATGGCGCTGGAATGAATGAAAATCAAATGAAAGCATTTTTCGATTTGGGTAATTCTACTCGCAAAAATGATAAATCGTGTATTGGCGAAAAAGGACATGGAACAAAAGTATACTTTAATAGCAAAAAAATAATTGTAACCTCACATCAAAACAATAGAAAGATTGTTGGTCAAGTTGAAAATCCATATTACGAGCTTCATTCAGGGAAAAAACCCAAAATTTCAATTTCATTATCAGATGAAATTCATTCTGATGGAACTAAAATAGAAATATTAGGTTATAATTCTAATCGTAGGGATAAATTTACTCACGACAATCTACGAGATTATATCCTTTGGTTTACAAAACATGGCAGCATAGATATTCTTTATGAAAAATGTCCATATAAATCAATAAAACTGCATCTGAAAGGATTAGATAGAAATGAAGAGGCAGAAACCATTGAATATGGTCATATTTTCCCTAAAGAAAGTGTTACTCTGGAAGAATTACTGACTACTTATGACGCCAAAGCACCTGATTATTACTGCAAGAGGATTAAGAAAGCAGTATGCCTTAAAAATCACCCAGAAATAAAAATCCAAGTAATTTTTTCTATTGAAGGGAAATATTTAAAATATAATTATAATAATATGCTCCGCAGGCCAGGTTATACTGCCCCTAGTGGCTCATATACGATGCAAGAAAGATATGGATTATGGCTATGCAAAGATTTTATTCCAATACAAAAAAAAAATGAATGGGTTACACTAAAAGGTCAGGAATTTACTCGTTTTCAGGCATTTATTAATTGTCAAGAATTCAAATTAACAGCCAATCGTGGTTCTGTTGAAAACACTCCATCGGAACTTATGCTTGATATTGAAGATTCATGTAAAATGATTTTTAAAGAAATCATTGAGAGTGACGATTGGAGTAATATAGATTGGTTAGAAGGAGAAGTAGTAGCTTCTCAAACAATAGAAAAAGAAAAGAAGAATTTTAAGTGGAGATTGGATAAAATAAAAAAAGCAAATATCGCAAAATATGAGAATATTATTCTAATTAAACCTAATAGAGAATCGGGAGTTTATTCATTATTTTTGATATTATCTACTCTCAAGAAAGATTTATTTCCTTTTAGTATAATCGACTATGACACTCACGAAGGTATAGATGTAATAGTAAAAGGCGATAGTACTACTCCACTTTCTTCAGCTCGGACTTTTTATGTTGAGTTTAAATATTCATTGGAGAATAATTTTAATCACGCATTCGAAAATTTACATAGCATAATTTGTTGGGATACGAAAATTAAACATGACGAAGAAGTTACTGATTTAAATAAAGAAAGTAGACGAATGGTGATAATCCAACCCGGAAATGGTATTCAATATACTACTTATTGGTTAGAAAATCAAAGAAAACAACATAGAATACAAATATATGTACTAAAAGACTTTCTAAAGCAAAAATTGAATATTGATTTTCGTCCTAGACATTCTGATGATACTGTTTAGTTGAAATCAAAAATTCTCAATTGAATTAAACAGCTATCTGCTCAAGCTCAAATACTTTTTATATTATAGTAAAAAATTTAGAATCAGAATTTTTAATTATATCTCAAATTTTAATTAAAAAGAATCCTAATAAAAGCAATCTGCTATCCTATAAATCCTATTTCACATCTGTTACGTGCAATTCCCATTCTTCCGTATCCTGGTTATCCACCAACCAGTAGAATTTATCTTCAAAAATTGTAAAATTTCTCTCATATGGAAAATGTACCCATGGAATATATGACTTTTTTATTAATTTCCCATGCCAATCAGTAATGACCACTTCTCGTTGATCTCCCTTCCGAACAAAAGTAAGGAAATAGATTTTGTTCTTTCCTACGAAAAATTGATAAAAATCCGGGTAGTAATCCGGGTGTTCAAAATAAAATTGATTATTGAATAAATCCCACTGCCCATTATTTTTTAATTGTATTTTGAGATCATTCTCATACCAATCCGGGAATTTGGTTTTTTCAATTTCCAATTTAACTTGCGAGATATTTTTCCCATCTTTATCAAAACACTGGACAAATAACCCACGCATCGAATCGCCTATAAAAATTTTATCCTCAAAAATAACGACTTCATGATTATCATAAAAAAAGCGGTAAGGTCTCCTTGCACCTTTCCAGGTAATCGGTTTGTACTTAAACCAATAAAGTAATTTTTCAAATTTCATCCCTTCATCCGGTGAAAAGGTAAACAATGAAATTTCATTACTCGAATCTTCATTACCATTTTTTCTGACACTCTGCTGATTTACAAACTTTTTACCGATTGGGTAGAAAAAAAGATTTCTTATTCCCCGAGTTTTAAATTCTTTTTGAAATTTACCATCTCTTGAATAATAGATGTTTTTCCCCTGGATATATCTAAAAATATATTCTTTATTTAAAATAACACGTCCAACATACTGGGCTTCGCCGGGACCTTCACCGGAGCGGCAAAGTTGGGCGATATGTTTAAAATTTTTAAATGAATAAAGATGAAGTTGATTCGTTTCATCACTAATAAGTAATATTTGTCCATCGATTAAGAGATTTGTAGGTTTTGCAAGTTCTTTTAAAATGGCAAGTCTTTGACCTTGCAGAAAAATCCCAAAACCGATTAATAAAAAAAGAATTATAAACCGGATTATCTTTTTCATAACATCATATTTCCATTTTATTAATTAGCTAAATATATAATCTTTCAATGGGCAAAGGAAACAACATTCCTTTGCCCACGAAATAACATTAATAATTTACTGTTCCGATGTTCCACCCACAGTGCATTGCGGGGTACCGCCAACAATTGTTCTACAAGTACAGGTAATACTCTGAGAGCAACTATCACCGTTATTTAAACAAGGTGCATTCCAATCGCATGTCAACCATGCTGCTTCTGCTTTATGAAAGAATAACTCATACGATGAAATGACAAATACAAACACAATAAAGCCGATAAATAAAACTTTTAAGATTCTCTTAAGCATTTTTTGTATTCTCCTTTAAATAGAATTGGTGCTGAAATACCGCTATGGATTTAATAATATCCATAGTTTTGCAATATACTTCTCTCAACGAAAAATGATTATGGGTTCCACTTGATTCAGAAATTGCAAAAATTTTACCATTAATTGCTTTTATTTGATTCACATTATTTGATACCATATCAAAATTATTTTGTCAACATTGTCAACTTATTAGTGATTCAAAAAAAAATCAAAATTCAAATGCATTAAAAACTATTTAACATCTACCACGTGCAATTCCCATTCTTCCGTATCCTGGTTATCCACCAACCAGTAGAATTTATCTTCCCATATTGTATAATTTCGTAAATCCCAATAATTTACCCAGGGAATGTACGCTTTTCTAATATTATTACCTTTCCAATCGCAAATCACAACTTCGCGGTTATTTCCAATGCGTTTATAAGTAAGAAAATAGAATTTATTTTTACCCACATAGAACCTGAAAAAAGCTGGAAAATACTCCGGTTGATCATAGTAAAATTCCGAGTTAAATGAATCAATTTTCCCTGATTCTTTAATATTTCCAAAAAATTCCGCTGAATAATTTTCCGGGACTTTGATTTTTTCTAATTCCAATCTGACCTGAGACAGTTTATCACCATTGGAATCGTAAACTTGTGCAAATAACCCCCGGTCTGAATCGCAAATAAAAATTCGGTTTTCAAAAATACATACATTCTGTTCCGATTTTATAAGAGTCAATGGTCTTTTATTCCCTTTCCAGGTAATCGAAGGAATTTCGTAATAATATAAAACCTTTTCATATTTCATTTCATTTTCAACATTTAAAAAATAGAGGGAAATACTATATGATGAGCCCGCCGAAGATCTTTGGCGTGTACTGGTTTCGATTAGAAATTTATCTTTCACAGGAAGTATATAATTGACACCACGTAAATGGGTTTTGATTTCTTTAATAAATTTTCCATCTCGAGTAAAAAATAGACTTTTTTTCATACAATACAGATAAATGTATTCAGGAGAGAGTTGAACAAATCCAAGGCATAGATTTTCGGAAGGGCCCTCGCCGCGGTGAAACAGTTGTTTTTGATATTTGAAATCTTTCATCGAATATTGATGAAGTTGTTTTCCATTATCGATTACTAGTAACTGACCGGAATCGATTAGAATATAGTCAGGGTTTCCTACCTCATGAAGAACAGTTAATTTACGGCTCTGTAAATAAGCAGTACCAATTAAAACAAATATAAAAAACAGCACACATTTTTTTTTCATTTTTCTCATTATATACTATAAAATCTATCACCGGCGGAAGGTAAAGGGAATTTGATTCCCTTTACTCCGCAGATAGTTAAATATTATTCAACTGGTTCTGAACCGATATTACACACAAAAGACGAACCATAAAACCTTGAACATGTGCATGTAATATTATCAGCGGAACAATCCTGTCCATTTAAAACACATTTTTTGTCCCAATCACATGAAAGATAAGCAGCATCTACCTTGTGAAAAAATAACTCATACGATGAGATGACAAATACAAACACGATAAAGCAGATAAATAAAACCTTTAAGATTCTCTTAAGCATTTTTTGTATTCTCCTTTAAATAGAATTGGTGCAGAGATACCGCTATGGACTTAATAGTACCATAGTTTTGCAATATACTTCTCTCAAAAAAAAATTTATTTTGGATTCCAATTGATTCATAAACTGTAAAGTTTTTACCATTAATTACACTTATTTTATTCACATTATTTGATATCATATCAAAATTGTTTTGTCAACACTATTACTTATAAGTAATTCAAAAAAGAATCAAAATTCATTTGATTTAAAAAACTATTTCACATCTGCGGCATGCAATTCCCATTCTTCCGTATCCTGGTTATCCACCAGCCAGTAGAATTTATCATTCCATATCGTGCAATTTTTAAAATCCCCAAATGCAACCCAAGGAACATACGCCTTTCTTTTCGAATTCCCTTTCCAATCGCATATAATCACCTCTCGATTATCACCGATGCGATTATATGTCAGAAAATATATTTTATTTTCTCCAATATAAAATCTATAAAAAGCCGGAAAATAATCCGGTTGATCGTAATAAAATTCATTATTAAACAAATCCATTTTACCTGTTTCTTTCATTTCTTTAAAAAATTCAGTGGAGTAATCATTAGGAACTTTGATCTTTTCCGATTCCAATCTCACCTGGTTGAGCCTATTACCATCCATATCATGAATCTGTACAAATAACCCTCTCTGCGAATCGCCAATAAATATACGATCTCCATAAACACAAACATCACGCACTTCTTTAATAATCGTTAGGGGTTTTTTATTGCCTTTCCATACCATAGAAGGATGTACCCAGCAATAGAGGGTTTTTTCCGGTTTCATTACTTTTTCGGGAGTATACCGGTAAATCGAAATATCAAACGATAAACCGGTATCACGACTTCTTTTATAAGTTTCAATTAAGTACTTATCCTCTACCGGTCTAATGTAAGAAGTTCTTGCAGATGCTGTTCTAAATTCTTTTACAAATTTTCCATCACGAGAAAAAAAGGAATTTTTTCCATTGCAATATAAATACACATAATTAGGGGATAGCCAGACGAAAGCAAGGCATGTCGCCTCAGTAGGGCCCTCTCCAAGCTTAAATAATTGCCTTTCATATTTAAAAGTTCTCATGGAATATACATGAAGCTGATTTATTAAATCTTTTATAAGGAGTTGCTTATTATCAATTAATAATGCACATGGTTGAGCCAATTCCTTTAATACAGCTATTTTTGTACCACCTAAAAAATAACTTGTAAGTGACATTAATAACACGAAATAAATTAATACCTTTTTAAAAATCATTTTAATCATTCCAAAAAATTCGAGAAAAAGTAAAGAAGGTTAATTCTCCTTACCTCAGGATATTATAAAAAATTATTGTACCGGTTCTCCACCTGCCGAACAGGCATATTGATACGCAGATAGCCTGACACAATGACAAGGAACGGTATCTGAACAAGATTGATTGTTCTCACTACACGGGAAATTCCAATCGCATGTCAACCATGCTGCTTCTGCTTTATGAAAGAATAACTCATACGATGAAATGACAAATACAAACACAATAAAGCCGATAAATAAAACCT
>JAKAGC010000758.1 GCA_021817755.1 Acidobacteriota bacterium
AAGCCAGGCTCCCCATATTCTTGAATCCCGCCCCCTGCCGGTGTGCCGGAAGAGTTGCCGTGTTGACGATCGTATTGGGATCAAGAATAATCCCCTTGTATTCATCTGATAGTCCTTGAGGAAGTGTTTGGGAATCCCCAAGTAATACCCAAGTGGAAGAGTCTTCCAGGATTCCCACCAGACGGGAAACGGGATAAGAAATATCCAGAGGAATATAAGCACCCCCTGCTTTCCAAACAGCCAGGATACTCTCTGCCATCATCGGGCTTCGTTCCATTAAAATACCCACAGTGCAGTCTTCACCCACTCCCTTTTGCTGCAATTCGGCACAGATACGGTTTACTTCTTCCCCAACCCGTTTATAGGTATAAGGTACCCCTTCAAAAATAAGTGCGGTTGCATCCGGGGTTCGTTGAGCGAATTCATCCACATACTGCCAAACTGTTTTATTGAAAACAAATTCCTCAGCCTTTGTATTGAACCGGGTCAGAATCTCTTCCCGTTCTGCTTCTGAAATCAATTCAAGGCTCGATACCGGCGTATTCACATCAAACAACGCAGACGCCATAAGCGTCGTGAAATGTCCCGCAATACGTGCTATAGTCGCTTCCGAATAAAGAGCCCCATTGTATTCTATAATCCCTTTGAGTGAATCCGAACCTTGATTGAACGAAACGATCATATTCTGGCGGATGCGATCCAGGTAACCCCGTTCGTGGATTCCTTCCAATAATACAGAAAGATCAAATAATGGGAAATCGTGACCCGTATCCGGGAGGTTTAACTTGTATATCAACGTATGAATGGGATAATTCTGGTGTTTATCCGCTTCAAGGACCGTTTGTCCCACTTGCATAAGTAATTCTCTAACTGTTGTATTCCCAGTAACCCCACACCGTAATGCCAGTACCGTATTAACCAATTCCCCTTCTACTTCCTGCCGGTAAGTCGGTGCTCCGATAATAATATCTGTGTTTCCAGTATACCGGTGAAGAAGCATCAACCATCCTGCGGTTAATAAAATATGCAACCGTACCGGCGAATTATTACTAACTTTAAGTAATTGCGAAAATAATCGATCTACTATTTCGAAAGAAAAACGACTCAACGATAATGAAGCACTTTTTCCTCCTTCTCCTTGCTCATCCGGGGGAAATACCGTTTTCATTATTTGTCCCGATAATTTTTCCAGCCAGTAATCCCGTTCCTTGTGGGTATGATCGTATGGATTATTCATATTATACCTCGATATTAAAGTTCATTTAAAAACCCCAGTCATCCAGTGCATCCGAAGCATTCGTGCCTCCTGTTTGCCCAAGAATGACTTTTTTAACATGCTTGTTTTCATCAATAGAAAGTTTTTTACTATTTCTCGCATCGATAAAATCCCTTAATGGTGGTACACTATTCCCGTGAAGCCCTGACCACCTAACATCTGCTTCGTTGATCTCCCTTAAATTATAGGGATTCGGAATTCCCAACGAACGGCAGTGTTCTGTAAAACGCCCCAGTCGTTCGTAAGTCTCTTCACGAAAAGGAGGAACTTCGAGAATCCAGGCATCCGGCCATATAAGCCCTCTGAACTCTTCCGAATAAAGTAACCGGCTCTTCTCATGTGACCACTTGTCCGACTCAACCTGACCTGTTAAAGAATAAATAAACGGGTTGCAATCCGCTTCGTATATATCATCTTTCATCTCTTCAATGAGAGAAAGGGTTTGTTGAAAATCTTCTTCTGTTTCTCCCGGGTGCCCGATCACCCAATAGGTTGTGGTTTTAATCCCAGCAAAAGCCAGCGAGGAAACCGCCTCTTTTATTTGCTGAGGCGTAATTTTCTTCCCCATCGCTTCCAGGATACGAGGTGATCCGCTTTCCAAACCCAGACGTGCTCTGTAAAATCCACCCTGACGCCATCTGAATGTGCGATCCGTATCGCAAACCGCTTTATCCGCCCGTAAATAACCATCCCAATAAATCGATAATCCCTTTTCAATCATTTCCTCCGCCAGAGCATCCGCTACCGGATTAAGTAGCGAATCCGCCATCAGGAACAATTGACTCCAATGAGTGCGACTCAAATAATCCAGTTCCCCGACAATCTGCGACGCTTTCTTCTTGCGATACCCTCCCCACAACACTTTCTCCGAACAAAAACTACAATTAAAGGGACAGCTTCGGGAAGTATAGGAAGCAAGCAAAGGGTAAAATAGAAGATTGAAACCTGAAATATCCGGTATAGGTGCTTTTTCCAGGTCCAATACCTGATTGTCAATGTCCCCCAACGTATAGACCCGTTTTTCTTCCTGTAGTTTTCCCTGCAAATACCTTAAAAACAATTCTTCTCCTTCTCCAACAATGATTTTATCTATATAAGGCGTACTCTCAATAAACTTTGTAAAATTAGCAGAATGAATTTCCAGTTCCCCAGAAAAAAGCCCTCCCCCTATCACGGTTTGAATCTCGCTATTTTTCTCCTTCGCTAGCTTGAAAGTAAACAATGAGGCAGGTAATGTCACATTATAGACCGATAAACCCAGCACATCCGGCTTCGCTCTCTCCAACATCTCTCCCACATACTCCTTCAAACGAGTAAAAAAGATTTCCATCCATTTAACCAATCCAGTTGCCTGCTCCGCAGAAATTTTAGTAAAGAAGGTTTTTTCGACGATTTCAATGACGCCACGGATATACAGGTCATTATTCTTCTCTTCCCACTGCATATGATTCAAATGAGCCATCATGTGGCGACTCAAGAACTGCGTACCGATGTTGTAAAGATTT
>JAKAGC010000759.1 GCA_021817755.1 Acidobacteriota bacterium
TATGACCTATCCTGCGGCTGATGAACATTTATTCTCTTTCGACAGTCCCAAAGGAGCTTGCCCTCATTGCAATGGGTTTGGTTCCACCAGCTCGATAGATAAATCGCTGGTTTTCGATAATTCCCTTTCATTGGAACAAGGAGGGGTTCGTCCATTTAATTCGCCGGGAACGATTCGCTTCAGGAGACGGCTATTGGTTTTCGCTGAAAATAAAGGAATCGATACGGAAATTCCAATTGGGGATTTGGATAAAAAAGAGATTGACTTACTGATGAACGGTGATAAATCCTTTCGAGGAATTCGGGGATTTTTCAATGCATTAAATAAAAAAAGGTATAAAGTACATGTACGGGTGTTTATCAGCCGTTATACGTCCTATACGGAGTGTCCCGAATGTGGCGGCTCGCGATTAAACAGCCTTGCCCGTTCATTTAAAATGAATGGAATGAGTATCCCGGATTTTTTATCTCTTACTATCCGTGAAGCGCATGCTTTAATGAAATCCATCGACCCTGAAGTTTATAATAAAAATGTAACGGAACAGGTAATTGCCGATATTCGTTCACGATTGGAATTTCTTGAAGATACGGGACTTCATTATATACGATTGAATCGTCCGACGCATACGCTGTCCCGTGGGGAATTCCAGCGAATAAACCTGGCTTATATATTGGGTTCTACCCTTTCGGATTCGCTTCTTATCCTGGATCAACCGTCTTCGGATCTTCACCCGGTGGATTATGAAAAATTAACCTCTTTCCTGGACCGGTTAAAAGAGAATGAAAACACGATACTAATGATCGAGCATAACCCTGAACCGGTTCGTCATTCGGATTATGTGATTGAACTGGGGCCATTACCGGGAGATAAAGGGGGAGAACTGATTTTTGCAGGTGATAAAAACGCGTTCTTTTGGGTTTCCGAAGAACATGCGGAAGCAAATACAATCGCATCAACAAACCCGGCTCCGACCATGAGCCAGGTTTATTTTACACAGCCTATTTCATTGACAACGGGAAAGAAAAAAGGATTCAAGGAATGGTTAACGCTCGAGAATGCGTGCTCTCATAATTTGAAAAACATAACGGTTCAAATTCCCTGCAATGCATTTACAGTTATCACGGGTGTGAGTGGAGCGGGTAAAACGACGTTACTATATGATGAAATGGCATTGGAAGGAAGGAAAAAATGGCTTGGGAATGCAGATTCTCCTATCCGGGATATTGTATTTATTGATCCGGGTTTACAGAGGATTCGATCCAATACGATTGTGGCGGGATTTTTCGATGTATTCGAAGCCATACGAGACCTTTTCGCCGGTTTGAAAGAGAGTAAACTACAGCAATACACACCCAGTCATTTTTCCTTTAATTCGGCGTCGGGGCAATGTGAACACTGCAAAGGAAAAGGGTATACACCGGTGGAAATGCAGTTTTTACCGGCAGTGAATCTTGGGTGTAATTTTTGCAGCGGCACGGGATATAAATCGGATATACTAAAAATAAAATACAAGAAATGGAATATCCGGGAAATACTGGATTTAAGTATCGATGGATTTCTTGAGATTGTGGATAGTGATTTGAATACACGGATTCGGGAAGTGCTGGAAAATGTATCGGAATGCGGATTGGGATATCTGAGGTTAGGGCAATTGTTAACGACGCTTTCAACAGGTGAATTGCAACGGATAAAAACACTTCGATATATGAACCGTAAAAAAACAGAGACACTGTTTTTAATCGATGAACCGGCATTCGGAATGCATCCACATGACATTGAATCGGTGAAGCAATCGATTATTGGGTTGCTTGAAAATAAAAACACAGTAGTAGCAGCAGAGCACAGTATTCACCTGGTAGCATTTGCAGATTATATTATCGAATTGGGACCAAAGGGAGGAGATGAGGGCGGATTCTTAATAACTGCCGGTTCTCCCTCTGAAATTATGAGGGTTCCAGGCTGCATTACAGGGGAATATCTGAAAAAAAAATTAAAAAAGACTTGACAAATAACCGATTCTATTATTATATATACTAACCGGAAACTTAAAATTAGGAGTTTATATTATGGAACAAATCGAGGTAATCTCCTGGAAAACACTGGATGCCATTAGACAACCGGCTCGCATTATCGAAACCATCGGAAACCTGGAATCGAACGAACAAATGGCGGTTGTCTGTGCAATCGAAGAAGACTTTTTCGAATTGTTTTACAGCGAACTGGAAAGTAATTATATCCGGCATTTCGAGGATGAAGAGGAATTGTACAAATACCTCGATATCCGAAAAAATGAATCTGCCGATTTTGGTTATGATTCCGGCGACTATTACGGGGACGATATTACCTATGAAGAACTTGAAAGCGATTATATCGATTATCGAACAAAGGATGATGATGACGGTAGCGATAATTAATACAGGTGTTGTTCCCGAACTTTTTTTCTTAGAGGCAGATATTGTTTAAGACCAATTTTAAAGATATTTCAAGGTATCAAACTGTAGGGATGATGTTTCCTGCATCAATAATCGGGGGACTTGTTATCGGATATTTCCTGGATAAATGGCTGCATACCTCTCCATATCTTGCAATTATCTTCACGTTATATGGAGTGGCAGCGGGCTTTGTTAATCTCTTTAAGCTGGCAAAAAAGCCGGAACAAAAACCGGAAGATTCACTAAAACCAAAGGATTCACAGCAGAAATGAAACTACCGGTCATTCCCTTGCTTTCCAAACCTCAATACGAAGATGATCCGATGCTTCGACGGGTACTTAATAACT
>JAKAGC010000760.1 GCA_021817755.1 Acidobacteriota bacterium
TGCCTGGCATTACAATATAACGGGTGCAGCTATCCAAGAAGTTTTTGATTCTGTCAAAGTGCCGGACAGCCGCTTAGCCGCGTATGTGTCTTCCACTGGTTCAGCAGGAACCATTGCAGCAGGCGATTACCTGAGGACAAAATTTCCTTTTGTAAAAGTTGTTGCTTCCGAAGCTCTCCAATGTCCCACACTTATGTATAATGGGTATGGCGCCCACCGCATCGAGGGTATTGGCGATAAACATGTTCCCTGGATCCACAACACACGCAATACGGATATGGTTACTGCCATCGATGATGAAGACTGCATCCGCACTCTTCGTCTTTTTAATGAGCAAAAAGGAAAAGAATTCCTCCTTTCCTCCAATATCCCAAAAGAACAGGTTGAGAAACTGGAATTACTCGGTATCTCTTCCATAGCCAACATCATCTCCGCTATTAAAGCCGCGAGGTATTACGAGCTCACTTCCGAGGATATCATTTTTACCATTGCTACCGATTCAGCCGATATGTACCGCTCCCGTATTACCGAAAGCAGAGCCGAACGGGGCGATTACTCGACACTCCAGGCAGCAAAAGACCTTGAGAAATCCCTTCTCGGCACCACCATAGACCATACCCGCGAACTCTCCCATTACGACAAGAAAACCATACACAACTTGAAATACTTTACATGGAATGAACAACAGCATAAAAGTATCGAGGACCTCAATACCCTCTGGCATGATACCGGCATATGGCAGAAACTCTTTTCTCAACCCAACCGATGGGATGAATTAATAACCGAATTTAACAAGATGACGGGTTTATTGGATAATATCTAATAACCGCCATTAAACCCCAAACGAATTCTCCCTGAGAGACATCCATTAAATAGAAGTTTTTCAGGGGTCCCAGGGGGCGGTTTTTCAAAAATGCCCCCTGGAGGTTAAAAAAAATGCAACAAATAATAATAAAAAACGGAACAATCGTTAATTCCACCCACACCCAAAAGTCAGACCTCCTGATATCCGATGGAAAAATTCAACTCATTCAATCGCCCATATCATCCCACGATTCCTCGACTCAGGTAATCGACGCCACCGATTGCCTCATTCTTCCCGGAGGTATCGACCCCCATGTACATATGCAGCTCCCGATTGGAAACAATGCGGCATCTGCCGATGATTTCCTTTCCGGGTCTCGTGCGGCAATTGCCGGTGGAACCACTACCATTATCGATTTCGTCACCCCCACCCCCGGCCAATCCCTTAGAGAAGCAGTAGATATCCGCAAAAAAGAAGCCCAACAATCCCTATGCAATCATGCCCTTCATCTCAGCGTCACCCAATGGACTCCGAATACTCCTCGAGAAATGAAAACGATTTCCGATGAAGAAGGAATTCACTCTGTTAAAGTATATATGGCTTACAAGAAAACCGTGGGTCTCGATGATTCCGACATATTAAAGGTAATGGATACCGCTTCCCAGATCGGTATGACCGTCATGGTTCATTGTGAACACGGAGAAACCATCGACTATTTGCAGCAAAAATTCATTGCTCAAGGTTGCTATACCCCGAGATATCATCCGCTCTCGCGTCCCCCCGAAGTCGAAGCCGAAGCCGTCAAGCGCGCCATCATGATGGCAAAAGCTACGGGATGCAAATTGTATATCGTCCATGTCTCCACGAAAGAAGCGGTTGAAGAAATCCAAAGAGCCCGTGAACAAGGCCTTCCCGTTGAAGCAGAAACCTGCCCTCATTACCTTGTACTGGATGAAAAAGAGTATCAGCGCTCCGGTTTCCAGGCCGCGGCTTATATCATGAGTCCCCCACTGCGTTCAATCGAACATCAAACCGCTTTATGGGATGCCATCCAAAAAGGCATCATCCAAACCGTTTCAACCGATCATTGCCCATTTAATATGAAGGAACGCGAAACCCGGGGTTCAACCGACTTCACCAAAATACCCAACGGAGTCCCCGGAGTAGAGCACCGGTTACAACTACTTTATCATTATGGTGTGTTGCAAAACCGGATTACAATTCAGCAATTTGTCGATCTCGTATCCACTTCACCCGCCCGTTGTTTCCATTTATACCCTCATCGCGGCATCATTGCACCCCAGGCACAAGCAGATATCGTCATATGGGATCCTTATATAAAAAATACAATTTCAGCCAAAACCCATCACCATCATTGCGATACATCTATTTATGAAGGATTTGAAGTAACCGGAGCCCCCAGGACAGTTATTATAAACGGTACTATTTTTCAATAGGGGCAAAAAAGGCTTTTGCCCCTCTTAATTCATTTACTTACATTTACTAATATAAAAACATTCCTCAAGGATAATGCTTTCGATTAAATCCTGTTAATATGAATACCACCACCTGATGTACGCAGTAAAAGAGTCGGCCCTCCGCCATTTATTTTTCCACTCATTTTGCTTCGACTGTCATCTTCATCATAGGAGCCGGATACCTGGAAATCAGAATGAACTCTTCCTCCGCTGGTTTTTGCATCCAGGTCGAAATTCAGATTCCCGCTGATAGAAACATTAATCGATCCGCCCGATGTTTTCAACGTACAATCTCCATGAGGTTGAGAGGAGATAGAGGCCGTAATGGAACCACCCGAAGTTGTTGCATCCACTTCACCCGTGGTATTTTCAATGGTAATACTCCCACCCGATGTATGAGCCACCACATCACCCGATACTTTTCCTATTTCGATTCTACCACCCGAGGTTTTCAGGTCCGCATCTCTGTTACACCCTGATAACGTAA
>JAKAGC010000761.1 GCA_021817755.1 Acidobacteriota bacterium
AACTATGTAATCGAGTTCTTGGGGCGTATCGATCAGCAGGTGAAGATCAGGGGTTACCGAATCGAACCCGGTGAGATTGAGAATGCCTTGCGAGAGCATCAATCGGTACGTGAAGTTGTGGTAACTCCTCGCGATTCGATCAGTGGTGAGAAGTACTTATGTGCCTATGTGGTATTTCAACCGGAGATTGCTTCATCCAATGTCGAAGAGCTCCAAACCTATCTATCAGGAATCGTGCCTCCCTATATGGTTCCTTCCTATTTCATTCCAATGGAACGCATACCGTTGAATCCGAACGGGAAAGTGGATTTAAAAGCATTACCGGAACCGGGAGGGGTATCGTTGAAAACCTATGTCCCACCGCGCAATGAAATTGAAAAATCACTTGCTGGGGTATGGGCAAAAGTATTGGGTATGGATGAATCGAAAATCGGCATTGATGATGACTTTTTCGATCTGGGAGGGCATTCGCTAAATGTAACGGCTTTAATCGGTAGAATCCATAAAGAATTGAAAAAAGAGATTCCATTCATGGAAGTCTTTGTTTCTCCCACCATCCGGGAATTAAGCGGGTACATCGAAGGTATGGAAGAGAAGGGGTATGAATCGATTCCATCTGTCGGCCAGAAGCCATATTATCCATTATCATCCTCCCAAAAACGAATGTATATTTTACAGCAGATGGATAGAGCCAGTTCGATTTATAATATCCATGGATTTCTTGAAATTCAGGGGACGTTGGATATTGTCAAAATGGAAGAGGCTTTCCGGCAGCTTATTGGCCGTCATGAAAGTTTGAGAACTTCTTTTGTTATGGTCAATGGCGAACCGCTCCAGCAGATCGAAGCGATCGATAAGGCCGTGGAACAGGATATTATGGAAATCCGGGACCTTCGGGCTTATAAATCCGTTGAACTTACAGAATTTCTATCACAACAAATAAAACCTTTCGATTTATCGAAAGCACCCTTAATGCGTGTCTTACTGGCTTTAATCGATGCAGAAAGGTATATCCTGATGCTGGACATGCATCATATCATTTCGGATGGAACATCGATGGGAGTCTTTATCAAAGAGTTTACGGCTCTTTACAGTGGAGAACCGCTTCCTCCGGTTTCCCTCCGTTATGTGGATTATGCGGAATGGTATAATAACCATAAAGAAAAAGGATTGTTAAAAGAGCAGGAGTCTTACTGGTTAAAGAGTTTTTCAGGAGAAATTCCTTCGTTGGAACTCCCGTTGGATTATCCGAGACCTATCTCGCAGAGTTTTGAAGGTGCCCATACCTGTTTTGAGATCGATCAAGAATTGACTAACCGGTTGAATCGTTATGCAATGCAATCGGATACGACAATATTCGGAGTTTTAACGGCTATTTTCGGTATATTTCTTGCCCGTTTGACACGGCAGGAGGATATCGTTATCGGAACACCGGTTACAGGGCGTAAAAGTATGGTAACCGATCTTTCCGGTATTATCGGTATGTTTGTCAATACGATCGTACTCCGTTACCCCACACCGGGCGAATCCAATTTTTCCAAGTATATCAAAGACGTGACCTCGATTAATACTTTAGCTCTCGAGAATCAGGAATACCCATTCGAAGACCTGGTTGATAAAGTGATTAAAACTCGCGACACCTCGCGGAATCCATTGTTTGATGTAATGTTTGCGATGCAGAATCTGGATTTACCGGAAATTCGATTACCGAATGCGATTTTCCGTCCCTATAATTACGATGACCATGTGTCTAAGTTCGATCTGGTATTTATTTGTGAACCAACTAGCAAAACGCTTTCTTTTACCATCGAGTATTCGACGGTATTATTTAATGAAGAGACGATCGAGCGTTTCAAAACCTATTACGTCCAGTTACTTTCCAGGATCGAAGAAATTGGTTTTCTACAATTAAAAGATATCGAAATTATTACAGAAGATGAAAAAGCAGAACTTTTGAACCGCTTTAATAATTTTGAATTGTCTTATGAAACCGAAAAAACGATTGTTCAATTATTCAAGGACCAGGTAGGGCGTGTGCCCAATCTTCCTGCGTTACACGGTTCATCGTTACTGGATAAAGACAGTGATACGGCTCATACCTATACTTACAGTGAGCTTGACCGGGAAACGGATCAACTGGCGGCATTATTGATTCAGCGTGGTGTAGAACCGGGGAATATTGTTTCGATAAAAATCGAACGTTCGGTAGAGATGATAAAAGGTATCCTGGCAATATTAAAGACAGGTGCGGCTTATTTGCCTATTAATCCGAAGAACCCTGAAGATCGCATCCAGTATATGTTGAATGATAGCGACGCTAAATTCCTTATAAATCTTTCATTCTTTGTAGAAGCACAGGGTTGCTTGCCGGAAAGTACATTTGAACCGTTCATCACACCTGCGCATACGGCATATATTATCTACACTTCCGGATCAACGGGCCGGCCCAAAGGGGTACCGATTACCCATTCCAATCTCTCTCCGTTGCTTCATTGGGGATATCGACATCTTCACATGAATGAAACGGATAGAGGCATACAGAATCTTGCCTACCATTTCGATTGGTCGGTATGGGAAATATTTATCCATTTAACCACAGGCGCCTCGCTTTACATGGTAGATGAGGAGACCCTTTTGAATCCTGCACGTTGTACGCAATATATGCAGGAGCATTCGATTACAGTACTTCATATAACACCTACGCAGTTCCAATATTTCCTGGAAATACCGGCGCCATTATCTACTCTTCGTTATCTATTTATCGGAGCA
>JAKAGC010000762.1 GCA_021817755.1 Acidobacteriota bacterium
CCGGTTGTGCTGATGCATTGGTTGTCGACTGAGATGCAGAACCAAATTCTACCGGTTCCCGTGGAATGATAATCACTCCCAAAATGTATGCGATTAATGCCGATCCTCCGAAGAGGAAAAATATGATAAACAAGACACGTACGATTGTGGGGTCTACATCGAAATATTCAGCGATACCTCCGCAAACACCATCGATGACTTTGTTCTTCCTGCTTTTATATAATCTTTTCATGGCAACCTCCATTAAATGTATTATCATATATACGATTTCCGGTTCTTATTTGTTCCCTATGAGTCTTTAAAAATATTTAATCCTTTTCCTGGATTGAGGTTAAGGTGAAAATATATAAGCAGGATATAACCTATCTATAGGGTATAGAGGGTATAGCGACGAATAACGGATAATTTTATATAGCTGATTAATCCCTGATTTTTCGGTAGATTTCCTTAAGAACCGGAGCCCATCTGCTTTGATTTTTAAAACCATGGCCTACTTTTTCAAGTTTAATCACTTCCGAATCGCGAATTTTTTTTATGAATTCTTCGGAGGCTGTTATTTCGCATATTTTGTCCTCAGTTCCCTGCAATGCTATCCATGGGTTTGTTAAGTCATTGGAAGGTAGGAAATTATATCCTTTACCTCCGGGTCCTGGTTCCCATTCAAGGCCATTTCCTTTGCAGAAGGGTTTTTTTACCAGTAAGTCGGGGCAGAATCCGATGCTAATTCCTCCTTGAAACGAATCTGGGGGAGCCTGGACCAAAATTGCATAGACCAGTGTTGCACCGGATGAATACCCCACGAGGACAGGCCGTTTATTACTCTTTGTTTTTACTTTTTCTTTGATAAACTTACTTAATGCAATAAAATCACCGGCAGGATTTGAACACGGCGCTTTACTAATTTCCAATTGTTTTAAATAGTGGATGATATCGATGGTGACCACCAGTGCATCCTGTGAAGCCAGTACAGTGGACATCTCTTTTACCCGTTGATTTATACTCCCGTCACCGGAAATAAATATAACGGTGTATGTGGGTTCCGGTACGGACCGGAAAAGTCTCATCAAACCGAAATGTTCGAATACCAGTGTATCCTGGCTATTGAGAAAGAGGGAATAGAATAGGAATAGAATTATTCCTACTTTCCATTTCATTATTCTATTCCCCCTGCCTTTCGTTGAAGTTCTTTAAGATTGTATCCACGATTCCTTTGTAATCCCCTCCGAAATGATGCCCACCTTTCAATAACACGACATGAGCGGTGCCTTTGGGGAGATCGTGGCAAAGTGAGTCGCTTTCGTCTTCACCACATAAACAAAGTAATTTCATTCCTTCCAATTTTTTAACTTCCGGAAGAACGGAGATCGAATTACCGGATGAATGCCCGAGCCAGTCTGTTAAGTGAAACTCGAAATCCACTGTCCGGCTGGGTCCCAGTAACGCGATACCGGTAATTAATTGTTTTTCTTCCGGTTTCAGGCGATTAATCATAAAGGGCAGTACATCCGCACCGAGGGAATAACCGATTAAAATAATTTTCTTTTTGTTCCATGAAGCCCCGTAATGGTTCAAGATGCGAGACAGGGCGTTTGAAGCTTCCTCCGGTGTGCGGCGTTTCCAGAAATATTTCAGAGAATTCACACCAACTACTCCGATGCCTTCTGCAGCCAGGAATTCACCCATGCTGCGATCGATGGATGCCCAACCTCCGTCTCCACTGACAATTATCCCCATGAAATCTGCTTTCCATGCTTGTGGAAGAATTTCTACCAGGGGTAAATCGCTTACTGCTGCCGGGATAGGGGAGTACCCTTTTTCAACTCCGATCTTTTTGTATATTTTTAATAAGGTCTCTTTAAATTGCGGCATCCAGTTTTTCTGTACACTGAATCCGTGTCCCACTTTTTCAAGTGAAACGATTTCTGCGTTTTCTACTTTTTTAACAAATGCTTCCGTGCTTTTTGAATTGCAGACCTGGTCGATTGTTCCCTGGAATACGATCCAGGGGTTTTTGAGGGATCCGGTGGGTAAAAAATTATACCCTTTTCCTTTGGGAAGCGGTTCTGCTTCGAGGCCATTTCCTTTGCAAAAGGGTTTTTTTAATGGCAAATCCGGGCAAAATCCCATACTGATTACCCCTGCAAAGGTATCCGGCGGGGCTTGAACCAATAGCGCATAAACCAGCGTTGCACCGGATGAATACCCCACAAGCACAGGTGATATATAATTGGGAAAATTCTTTTTCTTCTGGATGTATTTACTCAGTGCTTCAAAGTCTGCTGCCGGGTATGAGCAGGATTCTTTCCCGTTTTCCAGTTGTTTCAGGTAATGAATGATATCGATCCCTACTACCAGTGAATCCAGTGAAGCAATGGTTTTCGCCATATCGATTACTCCCAGGTTCCATCCTCCATCGCCTGATACGAACAACACGACGTGTTTCGGTTCCGGCGAAGTTCCATATAAGGTTACTTTACCGAAACGGCCAAATTCCAGGACTTCCTGGCCATAAAGACTTATTGTAAACAGGACTAAAACCGCAAATAATTTAATTTTCATGTCAGTACCTCCACAGCCCCTTCAAACTCGTCAACTGCTCCGGGGCTTCTTTCATTTTGTAAATACGTTATCACAGCCTGCTTTAAATAATGGTTATTTGCCGATTACTCCTTTGAACCCCCTGGATATCAGGGTAGATATATTGGTTAGAATTCGCGGCAAAGCCAGCCCGCCGGGTGAAGCCAGATACTTCGGTTCCCAAACCGGG
>JAKAGC010000763.1 GCA_021817755.1 Acidobacteriota bacterium
AATATGATACGACATATAGAGCGGTTTGGAAAAGAGCTTCATGGGATTATTATTTCAGATTATGCCAAGGGAACTTTGACACTTCCTCTTATGGAGTGTTTGAAATCGAAAGCAAAGGAATTGGGAATTCCTATTATAGTTGATCCCAAACCTGCCAATTATAGTTTATACAAGGGCATTGATGGTATAACTCCTAACCGCAGTGAAGCGGAAGCCGCTATTCGAGGTCGGATTGAAACCGATGAGGAAGCTGAAGCGGCTATAAAAATTCTCAGAAAAAAATTTAAAACTCGTTTTTCTATGATTACACGGGGGGATAAGGGAATAACTGCTGGGGAACAGGGAAAACATATTTTTCATTTACCTGCCTTCGCACATGAAGTTTTCGATGTAACTGGGGCAGGTGATACAGTGGTCGCAGTATTGATGCTGGGGCTTATTTCCGGTGCCAGTTTGAAGGAGGCAGCAGCTCTTGCAAATACCGCCGCTTCAATTGTAGTGGAGAGGATAGGAGCCTCGCAAATTACTATGGACGAGTTTCTTCAGAGAATCAAATTGCTTTATGGGGATTGAATTATTCCTTATTGACAGAAGAAACTTGAAATGATAAACTAGGTTGTTTTTTCACGAAAATATGTTATTATAGAAATGTCATAGAAAAAAGAGGATAGATTTTGCATGTGTTGTTATTGCTGGCTGGATTGATATGAAACGGTTACAAGGGAATAAGATAAGCAAATCGTTTGATAACAGGCGTGTTGTGAATGGTATTTCGGTGGTGGTTAACCAGGGTGAAATTATTGGACTTCTGGGACCCAACGGCGCAGGTAAAACGACTACATTTCTTATGATGGTTGGAATTCATAAACCTGAAACCGGGAGTATTATGCTTGATGATCTTGATATAACACGCGAATCAGTATATAAACGAGCCCGCATGGGGATTGGCTTTCTACCGCAAGAACCTTCTATATTCAAAGGTTTAACCGTTAAGGATAACATTTTGGCCATATTGGATATGAATCCAGTCGTCGGAACCCAGGATATTGATGCCATTCTTGAAGAAATGGGAATTTATGAGTTACGAAATCGAAAAGCCTATGTTCTATCCGGTGGGGAGCGACGTCGTTTGGAAATAGCACGCTCTTTGGTTCTTTCTCCTGATTTTCTTCTCCTTGATGAACCTTTTGCCGGAATTGATCCCATCCAGATCCGGGAACTTCGGCTTCTTATTCTTGATTTGAAAAAAAAAGGTTTGGGAATAATTATTACGGATCATAATGTTCGTGAAATTCTAAAAATTACCGATCGCTCATATATTATTAATAAGGGTGAAGTAATATTCCAGGGAGACTCGAGCGAACTAATTACCAATGAACGCGCCATCGATGAATACCTCGGAAAAGAATTCAGGTGGAATTAAATGGCATCGACAAAATTACAATTAAGAAGTAGTCAACAAATTACCATTAATCCTGTTATTCACTCGTTTATTGGTTTCCTTCCGCTCAGCCGGGTGGAATTTATCGATAAAATCAATAATGAAGTGGAAGCCAATCCGATGTTGGAAATTGAAAATCCATCGGTTACAATGGATCGGAATGATGTAGAGGGATTTACTCCCGATTTCCAGAAGCGTTTTGAAAAAAGTGATTCCTCAGCGCTGTATCCATATAAAGATGAAAGTTTTTTAAAAAAAGGTGATGATAAAATAGATAAAAACAGGGCTATTGAACTGTTCACCGTTTCTCCCGTTACTCTTACCGATCATCTCATGGAACAAGCAATGTCCCAGTTCGATGATATCGAATTGGAAATCGCTTCTCATATTATTTATAATCTTAATCAGGATGGATACCTGGATATTGAAATTGAATCCATTGCCTCTTCAATTGGTACTACTCCTGCTGAAATAGAACGTATTCGTACGATTATAATGGGGTTTGATCCTCCCGGCGTAGGTGCCCGTAATTTAAAGGAATGTTTACTTGCCCAATTGGATGAAACCGAATCCGATCCAAAGCTCAGGGAGCTGATTGAAGAAAATCTGGAAGATCTTTCTAAAACTCGCTACAATGAAATCATAAAAAGAATGAATATTTCCAGGGAAAAACTTAATGAGCTAATTTCACATTTAAAACATCTGGATCCCAAGCCTGGAGCTAATTTTGAAACAGAAGATGTCGATTACGCAGATGTTGATTTAATGCTCATCAAAGAAGGCACGGAATATAAGGTTCGGTACATTGATGAAGGTATTCCCCGAATGTTGCTTTCTTCTTATTATGAAGAGATGTTAAAAAAGACTCAGGATAAAAAAACTGCCAGTTATTTGCGGGAGCGGTTTCGGAATGCCCAGCTTTTTATTGAAGGAATGGATCTTAGAAAAACGATGATTGTAAAGATTGCCGAATTACTGGTAAAAATTCAAAAGGATTTCCTTGATTTCGGTGAAAAATGGAAAAAACCTCTCACAATGAAGGAAATTGCCAGAGAACTTAATTATAATGAATCCACCATATCGCGTGCAGTTAGTAATAAATTTATGGCAACGGAAAAAGGTCTTATTAGTATGAAGAGTTTTTTCTCCTACGGAATAAAAGGTGAATTCGGTTTTATGCATTCCGTTGAAACCATCCGTGATAAGATTAAGCGCATTATCGAGGAGGAACCCAGGAACAGCCCCCTTTCCGATCAGGAAATCGAAGAAAAGTTGTCAGGCCTGGGGATTAAAATATCACGTAGAACCATCCGGAATTACAG
>JAKAGC010000764.1 GCA_021817755.1 Acidobacteriota bacterium
GACCTCTTTTTCTTGTATTGTAATTTCGCTTAAAATTATATTTTACTGGAAATATGAGGTCGGGTCTATTTTTTTTAAATTTTTTATTAGGACACTACTGATTTTCACTTTTAAAAAATTCAATTAATATGCCGGGAGTTGTATTTATAAAAGGGATTTGATACAATAATTCTTCTTAAGGGAGCATATATGAAACTAGAAAAAGTACGTTATAGTTATATCGATCAATTTCGTGGATGGGCTGTTCTTTTCATGATTGAAACCCATGTATTAAACGCATTTCTTCGGCAGGACCTTTTCTCTACTTCGGGTTACAAGATAATGAATTTCATAAATGGTTTGGTAGCACCCTCGTTTCTTTTTCTTGCAGGATATTCGTTTGCCATTGTGTCACTACGCAAATGGGATGACCTGCTGAAAGTCAACCATGTGTTTTGGAAACAGCTTAGCCGCTACCTTCTTGTTCTATTAGTAGGTTATACCCTGCATATGCCGTCTTATTCCTTCAAAGTTTTGTTCTCCACAATCAGCCTAAGTGAAAACAGTCTTATTTGGGGAACGGATATCCTTCATTGCATTGCCATGTCTTTGATATTAATGCTTATACTACTCCTGGTGGTTAGACGAAAAAACCTGCTATTCATTTTGCTTGGAATCATCGGCATCGCTATTTCATTTTTCACTCCATCCGTACTTGCTTCACCCATCGAGTCCATATTCCCCGTACCTCTCGCAGGGTACATTAAACGGATACACTATTCTCAGTTTCCCCTTTTCCCCTGGATGGGATATGTTCTATTCGGTGCATTTATTTCATATGTATGGCAAACCCTGAAGGAACGTAAAAAAGAGAACTTGTTTTTTATTTATGGTCCCACTCTTAGTACCCTTGGAATTCTTATTATCGGCATCGCATTCTGGGGAGCGTTATCTTTTAATCCGCAAAAACCGCAGTTTTTCTTTATGAAACTGGCTATGGTAGTGATACTCCTGGGATTTTTTCACTGGTTGGAGACAAAAAAACAAGACCCAATACCGGTGGTTACCCTTATTGGACAGGAATCGCTCCTGGCTTACGCCGCCCATATCTTTATTATTTATGGTCCATTATGGAATTGGGGCTCGCGAGGAATTGTTCATGGTTCAGGGAAGACCCGTTCACCATTGGAAATTGCAATGATGACACTGTTTTTAACAGCTATAACGATAGCACTTTGCCTGGGTTGGCATAAACTGAAACAAAAAAATCCCCGTGTCGCGCGTTTGGTACATATCGGACTTTGGGTGTTAATTGCCATATTCTTTATAATTAAAACAAAGTGACAAAGAAATACATCGATTATAATCTGCCCGATGAGGCTTTATTAAAAGATACGGAATCGGTTTACCGGGCGATGGTATGGGAACCGCCTCTCTTATTCATCGTATTGGGACAGAGTAATGAAATGGAAGCTTCGGTGTTTATGGAAAATGCAAAAGCAGACGGTATCCCGGTTTTAAAGCGACCCAGCGGAGGAGAGACGGTGATTCTTTCACCTAAAACCATTGTTATATCGGTTTTAAAAAGAGGAGACCCCTTAACTTCGCCACGTCTTTATTTTGAGTCCTATAACCAGAAAATAATCCAATCACTGGAAAACCTGGGAATATCAAATCTCAGAACGGATGGTATTTCGGATATATGTATCGGTGATAAAAAAATCCTGGGCTCTTCAATTTATAGAAATAAAGACCTGGTACTGTATCATGCCGTTTTAAACCGGGCAGAATCGCCTGCTCTGATGGAACGCTATCTAAAACATCCCCTTCGGGAACCGAAATATAGGCAGAATCGTTCCCATGCTTCCTTTGTTACTTCGCTTGAGAATGAGGGGTATGAATTTTCCGGTAATGATTTAATCGATAGTTTGTTATCAGGACTTAAAAATCCGTTTTAATAGATTTGATAGAGAAGAACTTTTTCGAGTCTTTGAATTTCCTCTCCCATTTGGCATTAATCCCAATTTTTCATTAATCTCTTTAATCCTGAAAGCAATTTCAGAACGTTGAGGATTTAGCAGTTTTGCAGTATTGTACATGGGGAGGGCTTTTTTTAATTCACCTGCCTTAAAATAGCATTCTCCCAGATAATACCACGCATCATCAAAATCTTTTTCAATATTGGTAATATCCTTAAAATACTTTTCTGCGGCAACGTAACTTTTCCGTTTCAGTAGTAAATACCCGAGGTAGAGCAAAACAGTTACATTTTTATTATCGACTGCATATGCTTCCTGGAATTTCTCCCCTGCATTCAGGTATTTTTGGTTAATCATATGATAAACTCCCTGATTAATATGAATACGCAATACCTGATCCCTGGGATAATCCAAAATATTAAATTGGGCACTCCCTTCATTTTCCATATAAAAACGGACAAGAGTTAAATAAGCCGTGTGATACTTTAAAAATTCTTTTTTTAATCGTTCATCATTGATAAAAATCCAGGCAAACCGGTTAGCTGAAGTCTTTTCGACATACTGCGCCCTGACTTCATTCATGGTTGCCCCTTCTCTTAAATCCAACGCTATTAATGCAGCTTTGACACTTTCATTCATTTCCATCGGTTTTTCTTCGCCTCAAGTTAACTTTAAATCCTGTCTCAGCAGGTGGATTGTTTCCATGGTTTTATTCCTGGTTTCATCAAAACTTCCTGTGGTGTTAATCGTGAAGTTCGCTGCTTTAAGCTTTTCGCTAATGGGGTATTGGGCTTTAATCTTTT
>JAKAGC010000765.1 GCA_021817755.1 Acidobacteriota bacterium
CGATCTTGTACGCACCATCAGATCTTTAATTTCCAACACATTTTCCACATAACGTAGTTCTACATTTCCATATTTTCGGCCTTCAGGTGTCAAAATCTTGATTCGCCTGTAAATACAAGTTTCAAAATCAATCGTGTTAAAATAATGTTCCCGATACAAACAAACTGCCGAAGCACCGGGCATACCCGGACAATCCTTTAGTTGGAGTTCTTCAGGAGTTATCGGTAACCATTCCTTTCCAACTGGCTTTCCCAACAAGGGAAAAATCAGAAAACTAACCCACAAAAAATTTAATAAAATTCCTTTCCAAATTAAATTGTTCATTTGGAATCCTCCTCCTTAATAAATAGTTAAGTAAATTTATCGTATCACAATCCAAAAAATTCTGCAATAAAAAAATTATTTATTCTCTTATTATACTTCTTCTTAACAAATAGGTTCAGTTATGGTTTTTTTAGTTATGAAACAAATCACGAAAAATCACTTTTAAAAACACTGTTCCTAAGTTACTCTTAAAAAAAAAAGAAAAATTTCATTCATTGCCTCGCTTCAATTTTTTATTTCGCTATACTATCGTTACAAATTCCAATATAAAAGGAGAAAAGACATGAAACAAGAAATGAAGAAAAAACTGAATCTGTTTGAATTAACAAAAAGTGAACTTAGTGACGTAAAAGGAAGCGGGGGATCTGATATTCCTTTGCAGTCTGCATGTTTTGGTAATTCACCTGATCCTCGTTTTTAAGTGATAGTCAATTTCTGGTTTAAAACTAAAATTCACCAATAAAAAGAAAGCCTCCATCCTGAAAACGAGCACAATTGAATAATTCCCCAGGTTGGAGGCTTTTTTTCTAATAATTCTAATCTATAAATCGGATATTTAATTATCCGATATTATCATTCAAAAGATTTTTTTTTCAAATTGTTCAAAGGTATTACAAATTGAATTTTTATCCTTCTTAAAATAGTCCAATCTCAAATTAAAAAAAATTTAAAAAAAATCAAAAATCATATCGTTAAAAATATATTGCAAAACTTTTTTATTTATGATAGAGTGACGACATCTTTTTCATACGCAGAATTCGGACTTGAATTCAAATTACAAATAAGTCGAAGCTGAGCGGATAGGGAAGCGTAATACATATTCAGTAGGTGAAAAAATGAATAGCTCGATTGTTTTTGAAAAATTATTCGAAAAAATAGAAATTCCCTTTTTCATAATCTCAGTAGAACAACCTTCAAATGAATTCATCATTGCCGATATGAATGACACATGCGGCAAGATTACCAAACTTAACAGAGACGAAGTTGTGGGAAAACGATTTTCTGAAATTAGAGCTTTACAAATCGATGATGCGTTATTTATGGAAGAAAATTGCAGAAAATGTATGGAAAGTGACGATATCATTAATTATGAGGGAACCATTGGACGCTCGGGATCAGGGATATGGCAGTTAACACAACTAATCCCCATTCGTAATGATGATGGAAAAATTATAAATATAGTAGGGTTTTCGGTAAATATCTCCCAACAACGGCATGCCGAAGAATTAGTAAAAAAAATCGAAGAAAACTGCCGAGCTCGTTTTGAAGAATCCTTCGACGGATTATTCCTAACATCACCAGCCGGAAAAATTCTGGATATTAATAAAAAAGGAATAAAAATGTTCGGTTATGATTCCAAAGAAGAAATGCTAAAACTTGACCTGGAAAAAGACGTTTACATGTATCCACAGGAAAGAAAACGCATTCTTTCGATTATTAATTCATCAGGAACTGCCGAATATGAGGTTGTAGTCAAAAAAAAGACCGGCGAAAAAATGGTCACCCATTGTGCTATGACTGCATTAAAAGATGATCAAGGAAATATAACTTCTTACCGGGGAATAATCCGTGATATTACCATCAATAAAAAAATCGAAAGTATAAAACTGGCTCGTTTGCGATTACTGGAATATGCCAACTCACATACAATGGATGAATTATTAAAAGCAACCCTGGATGAGTTGGAAATTCTAACCGATAGTACTATCGGATTCTATCACTTTCTGGATAACGATCAGAAAACACTTTCCTTACAGAATTGGTCCACTAATACCCTAAAAACAATGTGTACTGCAGAAGGAAAGGGAACCCACTATCCTGTCGATAAAGCAGGAGTATGGGTAGACTGTGTGCGTGAACGCCGCCCAGTTATTCATAACGATTATGCCTCCTTACCTCACCGAAAAGGAATCCCTGTTGGGCATGCAGCGGTAATCAGAGAAGTTGTTATTCCTGTTTTCAGAGGAAATATTATAAAAGCGATCATCGGAGTGGGAAATAAAGTTACCCCATATGATGAAAGCGATGTCGAAATAATATCACAGTTGGGAGATCTTTCGTGGGATATAGTCGAACGCAAGTTAACCGAAGAAACTTTACGCCGCTCGGATGAAGAAAAAACAATCCTTAACCGCATTGCCAATATCTTTCTTACAATATCCGATGAAGGAATGTACCGGGAAGTGTTAACAGTAGTAATGCAAGTTACGAAAAGTAAATTCGGAATCTTCGGATATATTGATGAAGCAGGAGAATTAATTCTTCCAAGCTTTAGTAAAGAAGTATGGAAAGAGTGCCAGGTTCACAGTAAATCGAATGTCTTTCCGACAGATGTATGGGGCAATAGTCTTTGGGGTAAAGCAATTAGAGAAAAAAGGTCATTTTATTCAAACGGACCATTTAATATTCCTGAAGGGCATATACAGATAAATCACT
>JAKAGC010000766.1 GCA_021817755.1 Acidobacteriota bacterium
AATCGAAATTTCTGTGGATATTTTTACAGGGTCGATAAAACCTGAAGAAATAAAAGTCGATCTATACTACGGGCATATTGCACATGACCATCTTTTATCGGATACCAGTATTGAAAATTTGAGTACTATCACTCCGATTGGAAATGGGAAATATCGTTTCTCCGGTTCATTACCTTGCCGGAAAACAGGGAATTTTGGGTATAAAGTCCGAATTACTCCTTTCCATCCATTATTGATTGATCCTTATGAATTGAACCTGGTTATCTGGATTTAGTTTTTTTTTCTTATAATAATGCTAATAGCTTTCAGAACTGAGATATTGGTAAACCAATGGGATGAGTGGTATGTTCTCTATTGGAGAAGAAAATAAAGAGCTGAATAAGATTCCATAATCGATGCGAATGATCCTGTTTATTATTTAAGTGAGCATCTATCATTTCTTTTATATATGAGTATTGAAATAAACCGGATTCTTTAACTCTTTTCTCAGAAAGATATTCCAACATTAATTCTTTTAAAGGGCCTTTCAACCAATTTTTAATAGGACTCGCGAATCCTTCTTTCCTTCGATATATAATTTCATCCGGTAAAATTCCTTCCATTGCTTTTTTTAAAAAATATTTACCGGTGATTCCTTTAACTTTAAGGTGTGATGGTAATGAAAAAGCAAATTCTACAATTTTATAATCCATTAACGGAACCCGTGCTTCAAGAGAAGTAGCCATACTCATACGGTCTACTTTTACTAAAATATCATCTACCATGTACGTACGCCAGTCGAGGAATAGATCTCGATTGATTCCTTTCCATCTGGCGCTCTCTTTAAAAAATATATCGAAAGGTGGACGTTCCGGGAGTGGTCTCATATATTTTTCATCAAATAAAACGGGGGAATAAAGTCTTTTTTTTTGTTCCTGTGAGAGATAGATCATCCATGGGAAATGCCGGTTGGTAAAAGAATTATTAAGACCATCTCCAAAACGTTTTAAACGGTTTATCAATCCTTTTTTTAGCGGTGAGGGAGGGAATAAGCGAGTGAAACCTCCTATCCAATTATGGAATGGACGGCATAACGGGAAATCGATGAAGCGAGCTAGCTTTTGGGCAATATAATGTTCATACCCCCCCCAGATTTCATCGCCTCCGTCTCCTGAAAGCGCCACGGTCACTTGTTCTCGTGCTGTTTTTGAAACAAGATATGTGGGAAAATTTGAGAAATCCCCCAATGGTTCATCGGTATAATAAGATAAATCAAGAACCAGTTTAGAGATATCCGGGGAAAGAATCCGGGTATGATGCTCTGTCCCGAACTTCGCTGCTACCAATTGAGAATAGGGGAGTTCGCTATATCCAGGGTCATTGAAACCGATAGAAAAAGTTTTGATCCTTCCGGGGGATAAACGGCTCATAAAGGCCACTATGGCACTGGAATCAACTCCACCGGATAAAAATGCTCCGAGTGGGACATCGGAAATCATTCTCATCCGTACAGATTCTTCCAACAAAGAAATAAACTCCTCTTTTAATTCACCCATTGAAGAAGACATTGGAATACATTTTTCTATTTTATTGGGGGAGGATACATCCCAGTATTTTTGGATTTGAATTTTTCCTTTTTCATAAACCAGAATATGGGCGGCGGGTAATTTCCGAATGGATTGATATATTGAAAATGGGGCAGGAATGTAATCGAGGGTTAGGAATAAATCCAGGGCTTCATGATCCAACTCTCTATCGATTCCAGGATAGGCGAGAATCGCTTTTAATTCGGAACCAAAAATCAAATTTTTATTATTTTTAATACAATAATAAAGAGGTTTTACTCCATTATGATCTCTGGCCAGGATTATTTTGTCGTTTTTTTGATCGTAGATGCCAATGGCAAACATTCCCCGTAATTTTTTTACAAATTCAATTCCAAATGCTTCATAAAGATTAACGATTACTTCGGTATCAGATTGGGTTTTAAATTGAAAACCCATGGATTGAAGTTCCTGTCGTAATTCTTTAAAATTATAAACTTCACCATTGTAGGTAATCCATGAATTGCCTGATTGAGAGGAAAGTGGTTGGTGCCCTGTCTGAAGGTCTATAATACTTAATCTGCGTGCGGCTAATCCAATTCTCCCATTTGTAGAGAAGAAAAATCCTTCATCGTCGGGTCCACGATGAACCAACTGATTGTTCATCTCTTTTAAAATGTGGTTTTCTGCCTCTTTTTCTTGTTGATAGAAACCACAGATTCCGCACATCCCTTATTTATATCCGCTTTTTCGGAAATGTTACAATAAATATTTCAGTGGAGTTAAACCCGGGAGAAAGAACCCGCAGGAGATAGGCCTGGATTGGGTGACCGGCTAATTCGCAGGTTCTTTCCCGGGAAAAATCAAAGAAAGAAATTAGAAGCTGCTAACAGCTTTTTCTTCTTCTTCAAATGTATCAAATACTGTCAATAATTTGGTTACTGACAGTAAATCTTTTACTTTATTTGTTAAATTAACGATCTTGACGCTGCCACCCTCTTTCTTGATAGAGGTATATGAACGGACTACTTCACCCAAACCAGTTGAATCGAGATAAGGAACTTCTGCAAAATTGAATAAGATTTTGGTTTCTTTTTCTTTAAGAGCATTATTAATAGCTTCTCTGAGTTCATCGATTCCGTCACCGATTAGGATTTTTCCTTTCAAATCCAGTATCAATACATCGCCTTTCTTTCGTTTTTCAATTTTCATTGTTTACTCCTTTTGTTG
>JAKAGC010000767.1 GCA_021817755.1 Acidobacteriota bacterium
ATTAAAAAGTTGAACCGTCTCATTGGAATCTACCGGATAAGATGTTATTTGTTCTACTAATTCAAGCGGTAACAGCGATTCCCAGGGAATATGCACTTTTTTATCCAGGATCGTCGCATTCCACAAACCTTCTTCTATTCCTGAGGAACGTGTTAACTTAAAAAAATATTCCGCCGAACCTTTTAAAGGAATGGGAATGACATTGATCGCATTCTTGAAATAGTTTTCAATATCCTTTTTAAATAAAATCCGTGACTCTGCCATTTTAGCCAGGATTATTTCTCTTACCACCTCCACTTTCATCAAAGTTTCCATTTCCTGAGAATTAATCCCTGATTCATTTATATTCATTTACAATCTCCTGAATTATGCAAATAATAAATCATTTGAATTTTAAACCCATATCTATAATGAAATAAATTAAATATATTTAATTATACACTGCATGGATATAATAATTCAATAAAATAAATTGGATTTCATAAATAGGAGTAATTAAAAGAATAGATGGAGGGAGTGTAAAGATAAAAACGTTTGCCCGGCTGTTTGGGCAGCCGGGCGGTGTGAAAATGTTTAAGCCAGCCGGACTTCTTTTATTTCCGGTATTTCTTCGACGATGGTTTGTTCGACATAACCTTTTATAGTCATGGTGCTCATCGGGCAGCCATGACATGCACCGGTCAGATTAACCAGTACGATTCCTTGATCTTCCAGGACATCTACCAGTTCTATACCGCCGCCGTCAGCTTCCAGAGCAGGCTTTACATGTTGTATTACAGATTCGACTCTTTCCTTTAATGTCATTGTTATCTCCTTACCAATTTTTGGTATTCATCTTTTTATATGTATTTGAGCATTTCATTTAGAGCCTTAACCGCTCGTTGTGCGATTTCAGGTTCTACATGTATCTCGTATTTTTCTTCATTTAACGAATCATATACATCCCGTAGGGAAGTACGTTTCATATTAACGCAAATTTTCGGTCTTAATGCAGGGTAGAACTCTTTACCCGGATTTTCGCGCTTCATCCTGTCAATTAAGCCCTGTTCCGTTGCCACGATAAACCGTTTTGCATCCGATTGCGTCGCATATTGAAGCATTCCGCTTGTCGAAAGTACTTCATCTGCCATATCGATAATTTCAGACCTGACTTCAGGGTGAACGATTACCGGTGCATCGGGGAACATCTTTTTCATTTCCTCTATCTCTTCCCGTTTGATACGGTTATGGACAAAACAATACCCTTCGAATAGAATTAATTTCTTCTCAGGGACCATTCGTTGGACATAGCTTCCAAGGTTTCTATCCGGGACAAAGATCACTTCTTCCGCTTCTATATTTTTTACAACCCTGACCGCATTTGAAGAGGTACAGCAGGCATCGCTCATTGCTTTTATTTCTACACTGGAATTAATATACGTGACGACTTTCGCGTTTTTATGTGCATCTTTTAAGGCTTGCAATTCGTCTACGGAAATCATATCTGCCATTGGGCATCCTGCATCCAGGCGAGGGAGCAAAACTTTTTTGCCCGGATAAAGAATCTTAGCCGTTTCAGCCATGAATTTAACACCCGCAAAAACAATGATATCTTTATCTGCCTTTTGAGCCATTCGGCTCAATTCAAGTGAATCGCCAAGATAATCGGCAATTAATTGGACCTCTTCCATCTGGTAGTTATGGGCCAGGAATACTGCATTTTTTTTCTGTTTTAGTTCTTTTATTTCGGCTGCGTAATCGATCATAGTTATACCTGTCTATTCCTGTTCGTAATTCTCAATATCCAATTCAATCTCTTTCTTTTCCTGCTGGAAAAACCGTCTGAACTGACCGAGGATAAAGTATTGGACGATGGGAGAACGTTCGAAATACCATAGGAACCGATTGACTTCGGAATTGGATACGGCATATTTGGTTAAGCCCGGTGAATAGCCGCTTCCTGATTCTGTAAACATTTCCCCCTCACCAAACAACAAATAATAGAGATTGATACCGAATTCCTTTGCTACGCGGTAAAAGAAATCATGTCCGGGTTTGTACTTGTCGTTTTCGATTTCAGACAGTGCCGGACCCGAAATATTCAGCTTTTCGGCAAAATCCGTTTGTTTTAAACGGAGATGCTGCCGTGCCTGCTTTAATCGTTCTCCTAATGTGGTTTCAAGCTTCATTCGCTACCTTTTTCTTTTTCAATAATGTTTAATTTTCATTTACCGGGGTAAGGGATTTTGGGTATTGATCCCGGTTAAACAGCAGTTATAAGATTCGGTTTTCCTGCTGCTGTTCATTGGTTCTTTATTTTCATCCTCCGTTTAAATAATCCGATATCCAGGAACCATGAAGAGTCCTCACAAAAGCCTTTCAAGCGATCCCTGGATTGGGATTCCTGTACTGCAAGGAAAATCGAGCTTAAATAGATGACTATCGCGTTATTTTCCTTCAGCTTCTCCAATTGGTCGTTCAAACATATGGCGAATTCGACAGGGAGTCCTGCTGCGATATCATTTACAAGATAGATATCAGCAGGGCCGAATTGTGTTAATGCCAACAATATATCGCTTTTTTCCCGTAAGCTTAACTGGTAGAATCTTTTCCGGCATTTGGAATAAAAATCGAACTGTTTACACATTGTCTTAACTGCTTTACGGGGGATTCTCATTAGCGAGGTTGTTACCAGGATGAAATCGCAAACCGTAATATCGCCGGGGATTTCATCCGGACGGCATAAATAGATGAAGCGTCCGTTGAATGGTTCC
>JAKAGC010000768.1 GCA_021817755.1 Acidobacteriota bacterium
GTATTCGCATTTCGTATCATCAATACCTACTGGCAAAACGTTTAATTGAAAGAGATATTCAACTTAAGAGCAATATATATGAAAACAAGAATGGATTGCCTAACGCTTGTATCCTACTTGACTTATTGTTCCTTGAAAACCGGTTCCGAACTCCTAAGGCCAAAAATCAATTAAATGAGTATTTATCCAATTAAAATTTTGAAGAATTGGAAAAAAAATTTGAAGAGAAAACCCTGATAAATAACATTGGAAGAGAAATAATTCAAAAAATTAAAGAAATCGATTCCCGCAATTTAACTAAGTTGAAAAGCATTATCGATACAGTGGTTCCCTATTGAACTTTCACTCATATTTTTTATCAGCATAAAACTGTGACCATTATGAAACATATTTATCATAAATTTTCATAGATTCCTGGAGATATCAATTGTTCATAAGAGAAATACTACTATTCTCCATAGTGGGTTTTAATTCTTAAAACATAAATCTCTACTTCGCCCAGATTTATAAAATAAACAATCCTATCTTTATTACTCAACCGAATTGAATAGAAACCTTTCAAATCCCCCAATAATGCTTTGTCTAATAATGGATTTCCCGATAGCATTCTAAAAATTTGCTTAGGTTTATCTCTCAAAGCCGGGGTTAATTTTCGATATCTTTTTAGCTTGGTTTGAAAATACGAAGTTAAATCTTTTCACTGAAGATATCCTGAAAAGTGAATGATTCTCCCTTATCGATTTCCTCTTTTGCATGCTTTAATGAAGATAATAATTCTCTGTCCTTTAATAGTTCGAGTGTCTCAGTGGCTGAATCAAGTATATCTTTATCCACTAAAACATATTTTCTTTTATTTTTAACGATTACAATTCCATCATCCTGAATATCTGCCATTTTTATTACATCTTCAAAATGTTCCCTTGCAAAATCATAAGTCACAGTTTTCATATTAAGCCTCCTATAAGGAAAAGAACCAACTTTTGATTTTGAATCAAAGTTATTAAAAATCATATTTTATTTCGAATTATTGGTACAGGCAAAATTGAAAAATTTCAGTTTTCATAAACAAATTTATTATATTCCAATGAATTACGATTATACTAATTCTATTTCCTGGTTTCAAGCGCCATTTGTTTTCTTTTTTCCATTGCCTGTTTGAATTTTTCTTCCCGCTCTTTTAATCGCGGTTCCTTTCTTTCTTCCAATACTCCCTTTTAAAAAAAATAGTAAATTTTGCTGTGGGGCTTTGGGGTGAAATCAATTTGACAGAACGGCTTCGGAAGGCAATCGCATGGGTGAGACTTGATGGGGAACAGATTGATTTAAGGCTATTTCCAATTGCTCGATGACCTGTTGGGGAGTAATACGATTCATACATACGGGATTATCCCGCAAACACCCACTGTAAATCCTGGGGGCTGCCTGCCAATGATGACAAAACCGACATGCAACATCTTGCACAACAGGACGTAAAAGTTCTGGATTTATAATTCTATACTGAGGATCAACACACCCAAATACAACGGCTCCGGGCTTCTGAAATGCCTGAGCAAGATGCATGGGAGCGGAATCGATTCCAATAAATGCCTGAGCATTCTTTATTAATGCAGCAGTCTTTGACCAGGACACATTGGTTAAATTGACATCAACATTGGGCAATGAAGATGCATGACCGATTTCAACGGTTTGATACCCTTTCTCTTTTAGTATTTCGACAATCTGAATAAATGTGGGTATGGGCAATTGACGACCAGGCCAATGAGTAGGTCCTGCATGAAAGACGATGTAGTTGTTGAGACTATACTGCGCTACGGAACGGATGTCTTCATCTTTGATATAAAAAACAGGTAAGGGATTGGATAACTGAGAAATCTGCATAAACTGAGCGAATGCATTGACAATATGCATAAAGGGATTGGCTTCATATACACCGTCAAGATTAATAATTTGGACTTTTGGAGGGGGGGTACGCCATATCTTGTGAATTAAAGGGTTCCCCTCCAATAATTGGGGACATTTTGTGATTACATTAATCTTTAAATGAATATTCTCCTTCTTTAGATGCTCTATGATGGGGGTTATTAAAAATACATCGCCAACAGCGGCTGTACGATTGATAAATATTTCTCTTTCAAAAGAACGTTTCTTTAAATAAAAATCCCACGTGGTTTTGAGCTTGTAATGATTTTTCACGGAATACCCTTTTACATCGGCTTTGACACCGCCATTTGTGGTAACTCCGCGAATATGGTTTACACAGGCGTTGACCTTTTTTATCTTGTACCCCATTGCCCGGACACGGAGGGATAAATCGGAATCCTCACAATACATGAATTCATATTGAGTACTGAATAACCCGATCTGCCGTGCGAAAGATGTTTGGATTGCGAGACAACTTCCTTCGATGTAATCGATATCGTCGCCGCGGAATTCATACCCGACGCCATCGGCTGCTAATCGACACCCAACGGGGCCTACGATCTTGACTTGATTATCGGAAAAACCGGCGAGTATAATTCCAAGCCAATCACCTGATACGGTCAAATCATTATTCAATACGACGAAATATTGACCGGCTGCTTTTTCGAGAGCTTCATTATGGGCTGTGATAAATCCTTTATTGGTATGGTTATGGGATATAGAAACCGAAGGATGGGTAATGGAATCAAGATACGTGGGGGTATCATCGGTGCTGTTATTATCTGTGATGAATAATTGAAATGGAACCTGGGTTTGAGTCAAGATGCTTT
>JAKAGC010000769.1 GCA_021817755.1 Acidobacteriota bacterium
CAAAAGGAATTCGATGGACGGTCAGCAAATCACCCTTACAAAAGGGAATTCGTGATTTTTTGTTCAATTCGTGGGCAGAAATTGATTAGTAGAATTTGCTAAATCATAGGTAAGAAAGTATCAATTTAAAATTAGACATTTGCATATTTACTAGGTTTAACTTCACTCTGAGTGAAGACGACTCCATTCTGAGAGAAGCTAACTTCCTTCTTAATGAAGCTGACTCTATTCTGAATGAAGTTAGAGCATTTCAGAATGAGACTGACCTCACTTTTTAAGAGACTATCTCTATTCAGAATGAAGTTAATCTGTTTCAGAGATAAGTTGTCTTACTTAAGAGGGAGATTAACCTCTTTCTGAGAGAGATTAATTCATTTCAGAGGGAAGCCATGCTATTTCTATGAGTCATCGATGCATCTTTTATAGAGAACGTTGCATTATTTTTGGACAACATTGGATTTCAGAATAACAAATTAGAGAAAAATTCATTTTTCTGTGTATCGATGGGAGAGATACGGTAATATTAAAGAGCGGGAGGTTGATTGCTATTATCTTATGGGATTCAATTAATAGAGCCTGGGTGTACCATATCCTTCGTGAGTAAAAATAAAGAATTGGTACACCGCTTCGTTTGTAAAAAAAAATTAGATCACTTCAATAGTTAATACAGCAGAGGCAACTGCTCCTGCTTTATCGGTTACAATTACCTTAACTTTATTAATCCCTTTTTCAACCGGGGTGCCGGAGAAAGTTCGTGTATCCGGTTTGAAGCTTAACCAGGTTGGCAATGGATTCCCATCTTCAAGGGTGGAAGAGTAGCTCAAGGTATTATTTCCATCATCATCGATAAATGTTTTTTCAGAAACGGTAAAATTGAACGGCTGACTTATCGGATAAGATTGATTTGGAATTTTTCCGTTTAGATATGGTACGAAGTTAGTGTGTTTCAGTTTTTCAATAAAACTCGATGAAACCCAATAAATATCCCCTTTACTGCCATAAGTCATGTACTTTCCGTCTGGTGTAATATCCCCAGAGGTTTCATCTTCGGGAGTATTGATCTTATCTCCTAAATTCTTGGGATTGGTCCAGGAACCCTCATCTTTCTTATAAGAAATATAAATATCATTCTGTCCGAATCCCCCTTTTCTGGAAGATTTAAAAATCATGTAATCTTCATTGGGAGAAACATAAGGGTCACCCCAAGTTGGGCTCGTGTTGGCATGATTTATAGGGTAAGGTAATACGATACATGGTTGGAATGCCCCATTTTCGAATTGAGTGCGGCAAATCTCTCCGCTACTATTGGAGAAATAAATGGACCCATCTGCAACAATGCATGGATGGTATTGATCGGTGTATTGATTGGGAGGATTACCGAGACTAATTGGATTGCTCCAGGTTGAATCCTGTTTTTCTACATAAGCCAGGTCCACATAACTCACTTGATTTGTAGATTTGTTCGAAAACATATATAGCCTGTTTCCGTCCAGTGCAAAAAACGGTTCTCCCGTTCTTCTGCCATTACAGAATGGTATTTTTTCAGGAGAGGTCCATTTCCCGTTTATATACTGCATTTGCATAATAAACGGATCACCCGGTTTAGGGTAAAACCCGATATAAAATAAAATAAGTTTACCATCCGGCGATATAGTCATTGAGGGTTCATCTCTGTCGGGAAGAGAAACTATTCCGGGAGCAAATATTACAGGGGTTTCTCCCGGGGGCGTTTGTCCTAAATAAGCTGCGGAATCAGGAATATTTGAACTTTTTTTACTAGGTATTTCTTTAGCTTGAAGACTCATACTATATAGAAGAATCAATAAGATTCCAATTAGTGTAATTTGTTTTTTCATTTTTTCTCCTTTAAGAAAGATTTTTGAGTGAAATTCAAAAATGTTATAATGAAAATAACAGTGATATAATACGAAAATTTAATCGAATGAGTTCCCAAAATCGCGGAGAAAAACCGGATTCTGCTTTATTACCCACCGTTTAAAAGCTGTGAAGGGAGAGTCTTTACTTAAATGTTTAGTAATAATTCTATACAGAAGTGCTTTATCTTCTTCATGTTCACAATTATAATACCTTTCCAATTGTTCCTGAAAATCCGTACATTCATTCAATAGTAATGTTCTCAGGTTTTCAGCTTCTAATTTTTTTAGTGTTGTTGTTCCATTGTAGACATCTTTTAGTAATCGAACTGTATTTTGAACCAGAGGATTGTTTTTTTGATCCGGTATTGCATGAACTTCTATTGTAGTAGTAGGGAAAGGCTTAAGTTCGTATTCGATCCAGTTCATTACATCATGTTCAGGATTTGTGCAATTCAAGATATTTTCATATCTATCAATTTTCGTATTATTGCAATGACCGCAGGACCAGAACAAATTATTCCAATCGAATTTTAGGTTTTTATCTCCTTTATGTGGGACAAAGTGTTCTACATTGACGGTAGTAGGAAATCCCAACTCGCAGATATAGCATTTATTCAAGAAATCTTTCCTTGTTCGTTCCAACACATCCCCGCATCTGTAATTTCCACTGGCTTTTTCTTTTTCGTTTTCAAGACATGCCGGAGGCGGGGTTGACTTCTTGATATTAATCATTGCTTCCCAATTTGTGATAGTTTAATTTGCAAGAATCTCGCTTTAAGTTCAGGAGCCAATGCGCGGGGAGTCTCTTCCAGATATTTTTTCAAATTCAGAAGAGATTTTTCTTCTGCGTCTGTACGATTAGATCGG
>JAKAGC010000770.1 GCA_021817755.1 Acidobacteriota bacterium
ACCAATTAAAGGAGCCTTTTACCACACATTTTTAACCCAAAAACCTTTATATTATAACTTTTTAACCTATTCTATAAAAAAAAATGGGGGGATGCCAAATTTATCGAATAAAATGTACCGAATAATATAAGTATAGGTTAATAAAAAGAAAATGTAGAATGTAATTCAATTTTCCGATTGGGTTTTGGATGGTATTTACCGGGGGAAAATTTTTTTATAGTATTGACTATAGATATACTGAACAGTATAATAAAATTTAGAAATAAAAAATCCGGAGGATAATATGACTAATCTAAAAAAAAGAGTAATGAAGTCATTATATGAGAATCATTTGAATCAAGAAGAAATGAAAGATGCCGGTGCAGTTTACACCACCCAGGAATTTTGTGGCTGTGCTTGTAAATATGTGAATTCCGGCGGTTCTTTGATCGAAACAAATGGACATACTAATTATACACACGGTTACTATTCACCTACTCAAACCTGGAAGTATTATGAATATGATACGGATGAAGGACATTTTGTATTTGTTGAATAAAAAATATTAATATTCTATCTCAAAAATGCGACGTTGTATTTTTATTGTTTTTTTCATTATAGGATTGATAAGTGTAGAAATTTTACATGCAAAATTGATCGATCTCTATAAAAAAGGAGTCCTACCTTTAACTTTAGATTCCTCTTTTGGAAAAACAACACAATGGGAAGAATTATTTTATGATGAAAAACAAGGGTTTAATATAGCCCCTGATGGTTCATTTTTTGTAAATAATGCTCATCGTCACTCTATTTCAAAATTTTCACCGGAAGGGAAGTATCTATTTACTTTCTCACAAAAAGGAGAGGGTGCAGGGGATGTATATTTCCCTGGTCCGCCACTAATCTTGGATAACAGGTATCTGGTTGTCCCTGAGTATCAAGAAAGAATGCGAATAAGTATTTTTGATTTCTCAGGCAAATTTGTTAAAATTGTTCGGACCAAACACCCACCCTTTAATATTCTTCCATTACGGAACAATATCCTTGTTTATACTCATAATCAACCGATCCCAACCCCTGGTCCAAAATTAAATAAAACCGAAATTTATGCATTGGATGTTATTTCAGGGAAAGAAACTCTTTTGATGACGGTAGAGACCCCACGGGATTATGTTTCTGCGGGAAAGGGATTTATAATTTCGATGGATAACCTTGGTGCATTATATATGGCTCGAACCATACATGGGAATCTATTGGTAGGGCTTTCCCACCGACCTGTGATCAACATGTTTTCCCCTGAAGGTAAATTCATCCGTTCTTTTAATATAAATATCAACCATCTTAAAGTTACGGATGAATTCAGGGAAAAAGCAAGAGCTCGTCGCCTGGCTTCCCTGGATGAAATCAGAAATCTTACTCCTGAAATGAAGAGAAAATTTAGAAATAACCCTGATCCCCCTATGGGAGAGTATTTACCTTATTATAAAAGCATGACTGTCGATGAGGAAGGAAATATTTTACTCTTAAAATGGACCGATTGTGTGGATGATCAATGCCCTTTAATTTTCAGTGTATATACTTCCATAGGGGCGTATGTATGTGATTTCAAAATTGAAAAAGGAATTTATGATTTTTCATTCGATACGAATAATAAAAATATTCTTTTCACGGAAAAAGGAATTTTCGGTCTTTTTCGCATTCGTGACAGTGAAGATATCACGTTAAAAATTACTAAAATCTTAATAAAATAGTTTGTCTGTTTCTTGGAAATTAATCAAAGAATCCTTTCCATTCTCCCCTGTTAAAATTTATATTTACATCATCCCCCGTACTCCGGCAACAGAGTAAAAAGGCTCTTAAATTATCCTTAATACACCCATGCCGGAGTTTTTTATCCCGGAATCTCTATTTTGAGACTGTTACAACCGGTTCTTCCGGTGTTTCACTATCCGGTTGCGTCTGCCGTTTGTATCGCGCGCTTAAATCCCGCTCGATTACATCGCATCCCATTACCCCCAAACATGCTGCACGTTTAACCGCATTGTAAAACTCACGCGCCGAGGAGTACGCTTCAGCTCCGGTTTGCATATAGGTATCTTTTAATTTCGCAGATAATGAATCCAGGAGAGCCGTTATTCGCCTCAATTGAACCATTAACCGGTAATCACGGTCAAATTCATCCAATCCCACATACGCAGGTATTAATCCTTTATTTTCCTTTTCATGCATCAATGAACGTTCCACGAAATCCAATGACCGCTTCCCGATCTTGGTCAATTTTTTGCGTTCCTCTGAATTTAACCCGATAAGAAACGTAAATAATCCTTCTGTGTTCCGTATATTTTGAATCGCCTGTTCTTCTACTTCTAACGGTAATTCTACATCGATAAGATTTTTAATCATAGTATGCCTCCTATAGCATAAGTTTTAATTTTTCTTTTTTCATTTAATTTATCTCCTTTTCCAGTATTTGAATTAGTATTCATTCCCCCTTCCTCTTTCAAAATTCCTTTGTAGTAAATTTTGAAAATCGGTTTTATTCCAGGGGGATAATTCCGGAAAGTAGAGTGTTCAAAAAATTTTCCAATAATTAATGGGAGTATATTGTAATTGACCGTAATGTATATCCCATTTTTTCCGACTGCAATACTGTGTACCGGTTGATTTTTTATCCGTAATCCGGAGGCGGACGGCTCCTGGTCTGTATCGAAACATAATAATTCATTCTCTCTCCTGTTCAATCCGGGAATTGTCTGTTCTCTAT
>JAKAGC010000059.1 GCA_021817755.1 Acidobacteriota bacterium
TTAAGAGTGCCGAATACGAATCCATCTTTTACCCCAGCCGCATCGAGTATTTCCTGTATTTCCCTTGTGAGAACGGGATGGGGACTTACTTCAACAAATATCCGATACCCATCGTTCAGCATGGCTTTTATACCTTCTGAAAATTTCAACGGTTTTATCAATACTTCGGTGCAATAATCCGAATCGAAACAATTGCCTTCGCACAACGTACCATTAAGTGAAGAATAAATAGGTATATCTGCTTTTTGGGGTTTAATATCTTTGGTCTTGAGATGAATATCTTCTCGACTTTTTTCCATTAAAGGAGAATGGAAGGGGCTCAGTATTTCCAACCTCTTACAGAAAATTTTTTCTTTGGCCAGGTATTCCATGAGTTTCATAACTGATTCGATTTCGCCGCTAACTACGATTGATTTCAGACCATTAACGGATGCGACAAAAATCCGGTTTTCCAAATTTAGTAGTTGTAATACCTTTGTCAGTTTTTCTACAGACATGGCAATATAAGCCATGGTTCCGGTCCCAGCCATTTTTTTCATAATGTAACAGTGGGTCCAGTTTACTGTTATCATATCTCTCAAGTTAAGTACACCTGCTGCATAAGCGGCAGGAAACTCTCCTCCACTGTGTCCGATTACTGCATCGTAAGGAATCCCCCAGCTTTTTAACAATTCAAATAAAGCCACTCCGACTACCGGAATGCAAAAACCGCTTACCCAGGCCTCATTCATTCGTGAAGTCTCAACTGGGGCGAGTATTTCCTCTTCGACTCGAAAATCGATATTCAATTCGTTATTCATTATGTCATCGACTTTGCGAATCGTATTCCGAAATGCATCATATTCCAATAATCGGGCTCCCATGTTGATCCATTGTGATCCAAATCCTGCAAAAACAATGGCGACTTTTGGTTTCTTTAACAATTCGGTTTGTTCGTTCATTTAGTATTCCCTCATTTTATTATAATTCAAAATTCAAACTGACTCTCAACTTCATCATATACGGATGAGCTTAAAAATTCCGGCTCCTCTGATAAAGAAATGTTATCTAATTTTATTGACGGATTCTCCAATACGATGGATAATATCCTGTTAAAAGCCGATATAAATGCATTCATTGTTTCTTCGGAGAAAAGTTTTGTACAGTATTCCAGACTGCACTGAATTCCTTTCTCGATTTCAACGGCTTCTAATGTTAAATCCACCTTGGAAATATGGTGGTTTTCCTCTTCATATGTACCGATTTTTAAATCTTCCAATAACATCACTTTCACATCCATATTCATATTCTGAACAATGAGCATGGCATCAAATACCGGATTCCTGCTTTCATCCCATTGATTATTCAACTGTGTCAATAGTTCACCGAATGGATATTCCTGGTTTTCGTATGCGGCTAATGTTTCGGTTTTTACTTCGTACAGGAATTCTTCAAAGGTTTTATTGTCTTCAGGGAAGCTGCGTATTACCATCACTTCGATCAACAGCCCGATCATGTGCTCCAGATCCGAATGATGCCTCCCTGCGATCGGACTTCCGATGATGATATCCTTCTGTCCCGAGAGTTTACTCAATAGAATGCTATATAGCGCAAACAAGAACATGTACAAAGTAACTCCGGTTTTTTTTATCAAATCCTCCATCCGGTCGGATATGGTTTTTTCAAGAAGAAAATGAATCCTGTTCCCTTCATAACTTTTAATATGAGGCCTTGGAAAATCGGTAGGTAAATCCAGGACCGGTAAGGAACCGGAAAAACGATTAATCCAGTATTCTTCCTGTTGTTTTAATTTACCGGATTCGATAAGTTGGCGTTGCCATTGTGAAAAATCGGTATATTGAAGTTTTAACGGAGGTAGTTCACGTCTCATATAGAATTCGATCAATTCATTCATAAACGTTACCATCGACGTACCATCACTGATGATGTGGTGCATACATAATAGTAAAATAGATTTATTCCGGTCTATAGGTATAATGCTTACCTTTAATAATGGAGCCCGGGTCAAATCAAATGGACGGTCGAAATTGTGAATTATCTCCGGTATAGAAATGTTATGGGCTTCGAGTTTCGATAAGCCGGCATATTGTTTCGAGTTAATGGCAGTATAATCAGAATATTCGATTTCTAATTTTATAAGTTCATGTATCCGCTGGACAGGTTCTCCATTGATTAAACAGAAAGAGGTTCTTAAACTCCCATGCCTGTGAACCATTTTATTTAAAGCATCGGCAAATCTTTCCTTATCGAAGTTCCCTTCCAGTATCATAACGGAGTTATTGTTATAAGCAGTGCTTCCCGGTTCCATTTGCTGTAAGAAATAAAACCGTCTTTGAGCAGATGATAAACTGTAATATTCTTTTTCTTCGAAAGGTTCTATGGCAATATATTTCTCCCCTCTATCCCTGCGAATATAACCGGCAATTCCCCGGATAGTCGGATTTTTGAATATTTCTCCCAGGGGTATTTTTACATTTAGTATTTTGTGTATCCTGGAAACCAACAGAGTCGCTTTTAATGAATGCCCTCCCAATTGGAAAAAGTTATCGTCTATTCCAATGGATAAGTCCGCTGTGTTGATTTCCAATACCCCATTCCAGATTTTAACCAATTCTTCTTCCAGGCGATCACGGGGAGCGGTAAAACTCATTTCCTCATTGATTTCGGGTTCGGGTAAGCCGTTTCGGTTTAATTTCCCACTGGGAGTAAGAGGAATAGTATCGAGAACTACAAAAAATGAGGGGATCATATAAGGGGGGAGATTCCGTCCAAGAAATTCCTTTAATACGGTTACAGAAGGAACTTCTGCGGGATGAGGTACAATATAGGCACATAAATAGTTTTCGCCGGTTTTATTCTTTCGTGCGATGACTATCGCTTCCTTGATCTCTTGATGTTTAATTAATTCATTCTCGATCTCACCCAACTCGATTCTTAATCCTCGAATTTTAACCTGATGATCTATTCTTCCGAGGAATTCGATATTCCCATCCGGTAACCAGCAGGTAAGGTCACCGGAACGGTAGACTTTCTTTACAGGAAGATGGGGAGTATCTACAAATTTAGTGTTTGTAAGCGTTTCGTTATTATGATATCCCCGGGATAATCCGATTCCTCCGATGCACAATTCTCCCGGAATTTTCAGGGGTAATACTTGTAAGTATTTATCCAGTATATACAGGTTGACATTGGGAATCGTTTTGCCGATAGGGATATTGGTTTGTTTTTGCAATAAATCATGGGGTATTGGGTAATAAGATGCAATATCGGTACATTCGGTTGGGCCATAAGTGTTGAATAAGTTGCAGGAAAAACCGGGAGTATTGATCCATGGAAGTAGTTTCTCCACACGGATGGGTTCTCCCCCGAAAGCCACTGCTCGCAGCGATTTCAGTTGAGAAAAACCCTTATCTTCCGGGGAATCCAGTAAGGGATAAAACACGCTCGGTGCACAACAAATAACGGAAACACGTTCTCGGGGAATTAATCCTGTTAATTCAATATAATCGGGAATCCCGGGTGATGAAAGTGTGAGGCGGCTACCGGTCAGAAAAGGGGTGAATATATTCTTCTGGGATAAATCGAAACTTACCGGTGAAATTAATAAATTGTTATCTTCTTCTCGAATACTTAATGCATCGATGAACCAATAAAGCATATTCAAGAAACCTTCTTTCTCGATCATTACGCCTTTTGGCTTACCTGTGGAACCAGAGGTGTAAATCATGTAAATTAAATCGCGCCGGTCATCTATGGCATTGGAATTGTCATATTTTATAACCGGTTCGATGGCTTCAATATCGATGATTTCTCGATTGAATTCAAGATTCCCGGTGAAGTTTAAGCGTGTGATCAGTAATGGGCTTCCGCTATCATCCAGCATATAACGGACGCGATCAGGGGGATAATCAGGATCAACGGGAAGATAAGCGCTCCCGGATTTCAATATCCCCAGTAACCCCACTATCATTTCAATGGAGCGTTCCACCATCAATCCCACGATGGTATTGGGGCCGGCTCCTTTTTGCTGCAATAAATGGGCAAGATTACCGGCTCTTTTATCCAATTCATTGTAAGTGATATATTGTTGAGAGGAAGACGCAAGTGCTATCCTGTCCGGTGTTTTTTCTGCCTGCTCACGGATCAAAAGGCTGATATTTTTATATTGGGGATAAATCCTGTCCGTGGCGTTGAAATCAAATAAAATTCGCTTTTTCTCCTCTTCCGATATGATTTGTATTTCCGATATTTTTTTCTCTTTATCTTCCAGGATACAGAAAACGGTATTCTTAAAATAGGTAATAAAACGGTGTATCGTTTCCGGCTCGAAAAGCCGGGTACTGTATTCGAAAGCCAGTTTTAATGTTTCTGTGGTTTCGGTAACAGTTAATGAGATATCGAATTTGGAGGTTTTATTTTCCCGGTCATACGGAGTTAAATTCAATCCCGGGATTTCAAAAGAACCCGAACCGGTGTTTTGAAGTACGAATAGCGTATCGAATAATGGGTTGCGGCTTGCTTCTCGCTTTGTAACGATTTTTTCTACCAGGTCTTCATACTGATAATCCTGATTATCGAAAGCGTTTAATGTTCGTTCTTTAACTTTTGAAAGGAAATGGCTGAAGCGTTTTTCTTCCGTAGGATAATTTCGCAATGCCAATGTGTTGACAAACAGCCCGATAATACCTTCAAGATCGGCATGTCTGCGGCCAGCAACAGGAGTACCTACCACGATGTCTTCCTGGCCGCTGATTTTAAAGAGGAAGGTATTGTAAAGAGCCAAAAGTACCATATAGAGTGTTGCTTCTTCGTTTAATGCAAATTCCCGGAGTTTATGTGTAAAAATAGGGTTCAATTCAAAATGAATTTCATCTCCCGAAAAATCCTGGATAGAAGGACGTCCGAAATCCGTAGGGAGATTCAATAGCGGGATTTCACCGGAAAATTCATTACACCAGAAATTCTCCTGTTTTTTCAAGAGTTCACTGTTTTTTCCAACAGCTTGCCATGCTGCATAATCTTTATAAGAGCAGAGTAATTGAGGCAATTCCTGTCCGGCAAGGAGGGAGGAAAATTCACGGGATAAAATTACCGTAGATGTGCCATCCGAGATAATGTGATGCATATCCAGCAAGAGAAGATGTCTTTCTTGATTCAATTTTAATAATCCCACACGTAATAACGGAGCCCGGGTTAAATCAAATGGCCGGATAAAACGAGTAATAACCTCTTCGGGGGGGCCTTCATAGTATTCGATCCCAAATGGAACAACCGGTGCAATCCGTTGAACCGGCTTTTCATCGAAGATCTCAAAATATGTTCTAAAACTTTCATGCCTCCGAATTAATTTTTGAATTGCTTGTTCAATGTGGTTTTTATCGATATTACCTTCCAGAAGCCAGCAGCTATTAATATTATAAGCTGTTCCCTCTTTATCCAGTTGCTGCAAAAAGTGTAATCGCATTTGTGCAGAAGAGAGCTCATGGAATTCTTTCTCTTCTACACGGTCGATCCTGGTGTACCGCTCTCGAGTCGCATCGTTGATGTAATCGGAAAGTCCCCTGATAGTAGCTCTTTTGAATATCTCTGCCAGGGTAATTTTAACATCGAATGCCTTGTGTATTCGCGTAGCTAAAATGGTTGTTTTTAAAGAGTGTCCCCCTACGTGAAAAAAGTTATCATCGATCCCGATTCTTCCTCTGTCTTTTGAGGAGTTGTTCTCGCCGTCAATATTTCCGAATAAAAGTTCATTCCAGATGTTCAATAATTTTAGATCCGTTTCATTTCGCGGCTCCCTGTATTCTACGCCTGAAATTAAAACAGGTTCCGGGAGTGCTTTCCTATCGACTTTCCCATTTGGATTTAAAGGAAATTGATCCAGTTTGACAAAGGCGGAAGGCATCATGTATGCAGGTAACCGTTGTGATAGAAACTTTCTTATTTCATCTAAATTTATGTCCCCAGGGAAGACAATATAGGCACATATCAATTTTTCCTTTTGATTAGTCTCTTTGACCAGTACCAGGGCATCTTTTATCCCGGCGTATTGAAGTAATGCGTTTTCGATTTCTCCCAATTCGATGCGGTAACCCCGAATTTTTACCTGGAAATCGACACGATCGATAAAAAGGATGGAACCATCTTTCAACCGGCGAACCAGATCACCTGTTTTATATAACACAGAACCGGGAACTTCATTAAATGGATTTTTTATAAACGATTTAAGTGTCTTTTCAGGATCATTTAAATATCCTGACGACACTGCATCCCCTGCAATGTATAACTCCCCCGAAATATTAACCGGGCATGGATTCAGCGCTGCATCCAATACCAGTAAGACGGTATTACCCACAGTCATTCCAATAGGTACTGCTTGTAATTCGTTATATAAATTTCCCAATTCCCGTTGGACATCGGCTGAAGCAGAAATAATCGTGGCTTCCGTAGGACCGTACATATTGTATATTTTGCATTCGGCGGATATGAGTGGAATACTGCGGGCTACCAGCTCATAATTTAATTTTTCCGCACCGATACATAAATAGCGTAACGAACCCATGGATTGATCTGTATTAACCAGGTATCCGAATTGGGTAGGTGTTATATGAAGAATTGTTATCGAATGCTCATGGATAAAGTTTACCATCGCAATGGGATTCAATAATATCTCCTCTGTTATCATATGAAGACTGGCGCCTGAGGTTAATGTAATAAATATTTCCCAGACCGACCAATCGAAGTAATAGGAGAGATTCTGGATCACTTTATCAGATGGTTTAATACCCAGGTGAGAATACCCCCAATGTACCAGCGGGGAAAAATTCCGGTGACTGATGGGAACTCCTTTTGGTTTTCCCGTAGAACCGGAAGTATAAATAATATAAGCGATATTTTGAGAAGAAGTAGGATCGATATCACCCCATTCATCTACTGCCGGTAATGATGAGGGTTCTGTTTGAGTGTAAGAAAACAGGTCCAGGTAGAATATATCTACCGGTATATTGGATTCGTTTAATTTTTTTTCAAAATGCCGGAATGTTAATAGTATGTTCGAGTTTGAATCGGCTAAAACAAATTTCAAGCGGTTAATTGGGATTTGGGGGTCAAGAGGTAAATAAGCGGCTCCGGTTCTCAAAACTGCCAGTATCGCTAAAATCATATCCACCGATCGATCTACCATAATGGCTGCGATAATGCCGGGGCCGATTCCAATACTCGAAAGGTGTTTTGCCAATCTTCTGGTCGCTCCCTCTAATTGACTGTAAGTCCATTCGGTCAGCCCTTCCCCGTATTTAATGCCTGTAAGAGCAATTTTATCCGGTGTTCTTTTGACTTGCTCGATGAATAAGCCATGAATCGTATCACCAGTGGGAAAAGCTTTTTCCGGGATATTCATCCCCACCAATAATTCTTTTCGTTGCTCAGGTGAAAGGATGGATATTTCTCTGATAGTCTGAATGTGATTTTTCGCAAGAGTTTTGGAGAGATTCTTAAAATAGGAAATAAATTCCTCTATGGTTTCTTTTTTGAATAAAGCTGTAGAGTATTCGAATGTAAGTAAAAATTTCTCCTCTGTTTCGACTGCCAAAAGAGAAAGATCGAATTTTGCTGTTTTATTTTCAGGAGGGCAGGAGATTATTTGTAAACCTGGAATTTTCATATCTCCGTTCCCTGTATTTTGAAGTGCCAATACAGTATCGAACAAAGGATTGCGACTTGTTTCCCGATTTCTTACAACTTTTTCCACCAGGTCTTCATATTGATATTCCTGGTTTTCAAAAGCTCTTAATGTCCTTTCTTTAATCTCCATCAGGAAATCGGGGAATTTTTTTTCTTTTGCCGGGAAGTTTCGTAAAGGAAGCGTATTTACGAACATACCCATGATATTTTCAAGGTCCCCATGTCTTCTCCCTGCCAGTGGTGTGCCGATCACCAGATCATCTTGACCTGTAATTTTAGTCAGAAAGATATTATATAATGCCAGCAGTAACATGTAAGGGGTGGTTGATGTGGCTGATGCCGTGCGTTTTATGAATGCAGTCGTTTCTTCATCCAGTTCAAAGCAGATGCATTTACCGTTAAAACTTTGGAGAGCAGGACGCTTGAAATCGGTGGGAAGTTCTAAAACCGGTATATCTCCGGCAAATTCATTTAACCAGAAATTCTCCTGTTTTTTCTGTTCATTACTGTCTTTTTCTTGGTGCTGCCATTCTGCATAATCCCTGTACTGGAAACGGATAGGGGGTAATTCATGACCCGATAAAAGAGAGGAAAATTCCCGTGCCATAATTTCGACCGACATACCATCCGAAATGATGTGGTGAATATCTACAAGGAGAAGGTGTTTTTTTTCTGCCAGTTTTACCAAACCCACCCGCATCAATGGGGCGTTGAATAAATTAAAAGGACGAATAAACCGTTTAAAAATTTCATTAATAGAAAAATCAAAGTTTTTATTATTTTCGCCGATTCTCTCTCCAGACAGATCATTAAAGAGAATAGAAAAGGGAACATCCGAAAATATTCTCTGTACAGGGATTTCATCGATTACATCGAAAGCGGTTCTAAAACTCTCATGCCTTCGGATGATCTGCTCAAAAGCCTGCTCCAAATGGATTTTATTTAAATCTCCGTTAAGAATCCAGGCATTATATATATTGTATGTAGTTCCTTCTTGATCCAATTGTTGTAAAAAATATAATCTTTTCTGCGCAGAAGATAACGGATAATACTCTTTTTTTTCTGCAACAGCTAGGCTTGAATGGCGTTCTTCAACTGTATTGGCGATATAATTGGAAAGCAGTCTAATGGTTGGTTTCTTAAAAATATCGGTAAGGGGAATTTTAACATTAAATGTTTTATGAATCCTCGAAGCCAATGTGGTAATTTTTAAGGAGTGTCCTCCCAATTGGAAAAAATTATCATTTAAACCTATTTTCTTTTGTGAAGAATCCGGTAAATTTCCCGCACTCGTTTCTCCATATAAAATATTCTTCCATATTTCCTCTAATTTTATTTCAATGGTGTTTCGCGGTGCCTGGTATTCTGCGCCTGTAGAAAAATCCGGATTCGGAAGAGATTTACGATCCACTTTACCGTTGGGATTAAGCGGCATCTTCTCCAGTATTACAAAATGAGAAGGAATCATGTATGAAGGGAGCCCTCCTCCCAGGAATTCCCGTAATTCCTCTGTGTTTATATCCCCATTCGGGACAATATAGGCACATATATATTTTTCATTCCCATTATCTTCTCTTACCATCACCAGGGCATCTTTAATCTGCCGATATTGATTCAAGCGATTTTCGATCTCTCCCAGTTCGATTCGCAGCCCTCTTATCTTGACCTGAGAATCGGTCCTACCTAAAAATAGAATAGAACCATCCTCCAGGCATCGAGTCATATCCCCTGTTTTATACAATCGGGATTTACCACTATTATCAAAGGGATTGGGAATAAAGGCTCCCGCAGTTTTTTCAGGGTCATTCAAATATCCGGCAGTCAGTGCATCTCCCGCGATATAAAGTTCACCATCCACATCTATAGGACAAAGCTTCAAACCCTTATCCAATACCAAAAGAGATGAATTCGCTACCCTTCGACCAATCGGTACACTTCCCAACTCCCGGTAATAGTCTCCCTTTTCCGGTAAAATTTCAATTACACTGGAAATAATGGTGGCTTCGGTCGGACCATACATATTGAATATCCGGCAATTTGATGAAAGCTGGGGAAGAGTTCGAGCCACAAGGTCAAATGTTAATTTCTCAGCTCCGATGAAGAGGTAGCGTAATCCCGGCACCGCTTGATTTGTATTCACCAGGTAACTTAATTGAGTCGGGGTAATATGAAGAACCGTAATTTTGAATTCCCTGATATAATCAACTATACCTGATGGGTCTATGGCTTTTTCTTCATTTACCATATGAAGGTGAGCCCCACTTGTTAATGTAATAAATATCTCCCATACCGACCAATCAAAATAATAGGAAAGATTCTGAATAACACAGTCTGTTGAATCGATAGCCAATTGGCGATATCCCCAATGCATTAAAGGGGAAAAACTACAGTGACAAATCGGTACACCTTTCGGCTTTCCTGTAGAACCGGAAGTATAAATAATATAAGCAAGATTATCCGGGCAAGAACCGTTGAGGGAATCAGCAATTGGAGTTGAATTCATATCGGAATGATTGAAGTCAAATTCTTCGAGGTACAATTTTTCAATCCCGGTCGGTAACGAAGGTGTTAAGTGTCTGAAACTTAACACTAATTTTGCGTTACAATCACCCAGAACATAATTCAACCGGTCCCCCGGAGCCTTCGGATCAAGTGGCACATAGGCCGCATCTGCACGGAGTACTCCGATAATAGCGAAAATCATTTCTACATGCCGGTCCACCATAATGGCGACAGTGCCTTTTGGTTCCAACCCTCGTTTTTTTAAATATATTGCAACATTACGGCTTATGTTTTCCAATTGCCGGTAAGTTAAATCCACATGACTTTTTCCATACATACTACCGCTTAAGGCAATCTGATCCAGAGTCTTTTCCACCTGTTCCAAAAACAACCCGTGAATTGTTTTATCTCCCCGAAAGGTTGTCTCACTCCGGTTGAATTCATATAGTAAACAATTTTTTTCTTTATCTGAAACCATTTCCAATTGTGAAATCGTTTTTTCAGAATTTTCTATCATGAAAGTCAGGATATTTTTAAAATGCAGCGATAGATTCCGGATTCTTTCAGGTTTAAAAGAATTCGTGTTAAATAAAAATTTGAGCTCAATCTCATCGAAGGGTAAAACAGCAATTGTTAGATCATAATGAGTGGTTTCGCATATAGAGTAGGAATTAAGTTTTAGGGAGCTGCCCTGGGGAATTAACGAATTATCCAACGGATAATTCTCCATTACCATTATCGTATCAAAGAGCGATTCACTCCCACCTAACCCGCTATATTCGATGATATCCGGCAATGGAGTATTCGCAAACTCTTCCCTTTTTTGTAATAAGTGATCCTGCTTTAATATTAAGGATTTTATCTTTTCATCAGGGTTGGATTTCATGCGTAGAGGAATAGTATTGATAAACAAACCCACCATATTTTCTATACCTTTTATCCTCGCTGATCTGCCTGATACTGTTGTTCCGAACGTAATATCCTCTACACCACAATATTTTTGTATTAAAATACCCAAGACTGTATAAAAAGCAGTGGCCAGGGTGATATGATTTTTTTTTATAAAATAATCTAGTTTATCTTTTATTTCATTTTCAACAATAATGGAATATACTTCATGCTCATCAGATACCCTTAATTTTTTCCTTTTTATTGGAAGTTCCTTTTGGGGCGTCAGATCGGAAAGGTAAGCCTGCCAGAAATTTTTTTGTTGCTCTTTCTCTTGTTGAAGCTTTTAAAAC
>JAKAGC010000771.1 GCA_021817755.1 Acidobacteriota bacterium
GAAAACAGAGATTCTATTTTCTCAATATATCAATAGGGGAAATGGATGAAATAGATTGTTTTGGTCATCAGGGCAATAATTAATTTTACTTGAAACGAAATAAACTTGGGTTCAAACAAAAATGTTCGCCAATTGTTCGACAATCTTCACCTTTTTTATGAAATCGATGAGTAATGAAGTTGATTCACTTTTTTCTCAAGTATTTGAGATTGAAAAAGGGTAAAAAGTGAGAGCAGAACAAAAGGAAAGAATAATCCAAAATTTTAAAGAGATTAAGAAAAAAGGGGAAACGAGATTTAATTTTTTATTTAATTTGTTTTTTGAAAATGATATAATTCTTAAGTATTTACAAATTTCTTTGTAAGGAGAAACGTTTATGGATTTAAAGAAGTCTTTTTTGGAACTGATTCGACGGGCGGGTACCGATCTTTCGCCGGATGTCGAAAAGTCGTTGATGGAAGCGTATAACAAGGAAGACGATAACTCGGCGGCCAAAAATGTGATGTCAACAATCCTGGAAAATGTCCGCATGTCGAGGGAACGCAGTACTCCGATATGCCAGGATACGGGGTCCGTTCTTTTTTATATCGATTTTCCTTATGGCAGCTCGGAAAAAGAATATAAGGAAGCAGCCTTTTGGGCAGTGGATGAAGGTACAAAACTTCAATACTTAAGACCGAATGCGGTGGATCCTTTAACAGCTAAAAACTCAGGGAATAACATCGGAGTTAATTCTCCGGTTTTTCATTTCCACCAATGGGATAAGGATGAAATCCGGATCCGGGTAATGCTGAAAGGTGGAGGAAGCGAAAATGTGGGTACGCAATACAAGTTACCTCACCCACCTTTAAAAGCAGGACGGGATTTGAAAGGTGTACGAAAAATTATTATCGATGCAGTTACAAAAGCACAAGGACAGGGTTGCTCACCAGGTATCCTCGGTGTGGGTATCGGTGGTGGCAGGGATGTTTCTTACGCCCTTTCAAAAGAGCAATTCTTTAGGAAAATGGGCGAAAGAAGTCCTATTAAAGAACTGGCTGAATTGGAAACCCAACTGATCGAAGATTTAAATAAATTGGGGATTGGTCCGATGGGATTCGGTGGCAATACAACGGTTCTGGATGTCTTTATCGGTACTCAGGCAAGGCATCCTGCTTCATATATTGTTTCCATCAGTTATACATGCTGGGCTTTCCGGCGTAAAACGATGACTATTAAACAAGGTGAGGTGACCTATGATTAAACTAAAAACCCCGATTTCCGAAGAAGATATTCGCAAATTAAAAGTGGGCGACCAGGTATTACTTTCCGGAACAGTTATCACAGCAAGAGATGAGGCCCATAAACTGATGGTTGAAGAACGCCCGGATTTTATCCGTGAAATCATGAAAGGAGCCGTAATTTATCATTGCGGACCTGTTGTTAAAAAAAGAGATGATGGGAAATGGGAGTTTGTTTCTGCAGGACCAACGACCTCCTCCCGTGAAGAACCTTACCAGGCGGATGTTATTGGTGAATACAGCGTTCGTGGTGTCATCGGAAAAGGCGGCATGGGTCCGAAAACGGCTGAGGGTTTGAAAAAACACGGTGCAGTCTATTTCCATGCAGTGGGTGGTGCCGGAACTCTTATCGCAAACTCGGTAAAAGAAGTTAAAAATGTTTTTAAATTAGAAGAATTCGGCACACCGGAAGCGTTCTGGGTAATCGAAGTGGAAGATTTCCCTGTGGTTGTCACAATGGATGCAAACGGAAACAGCTTACATAAAGAAATACTGGAAAAATCGGAAAAAATCGCCGAAGAATTAATGAAATAAATTTTTTCTCTCCAAAAAGGGCACGTGCGAACGTGCCCTTTTTTAAATTTTCTATATTTTTTACAATTTTTCCAATCCAAATAAAATAAAACACTGTAATCATTTTTGTTTAACCCCTTATTACACATCAATGCTTACTCTATCTAATATTCTTTTATTTTACGATTTTTTCTTTGCATTTTTGATAATTTTCTTATATTATATTAGGTGTATTGAGTTCACATTTTTAGTCATTTTTTCTTGAGGTATCGTAAAATCGGAAAAATCGGATATGCCTTTGGGACAAACAGGCAATTGCAATGGTAATATTTTTGAGAGGTAGAGCAGAAAAAGTACCTGTATCGATAAGAGGAAAAATCAAGCATGACCTTTCCCACTGCTGACTCCGGATCTATTTTTCATCAAAATTTTATTCGGGGAATTATTCGCTTCACTTCATTAGCGCTATTTTACTCGTTTTTTTTCTTCAATAATACGGGTTTGGGGGTTGAAAACCACATCATATTTGAAAACCTTAGTATCGAACAAGGGTTATCTCAAAGTACAGTCACCTCTATCCTGGAAGACAATTACGGGTTCATCTGGCTTGGCACGGAAGATGGCCTTAACCGTTATGACGGTTCAAATCTACTAATTTTCAAACCGGATAAAAACAAACCGGATACGAGTTTGAGTAATAATATCATTAATTGCTTATTCTCAGATAGTTCGGGGAATATATGGATTGGAACCAATAATGGATTGAATAAATTTAATCCGATTACACATGCATTTACTCACACAGATAAACTATTTTCTCATTTTTCGGGGATTAATATTACAGCCATTACTGAAGATCTTGAAAAATCTCTCTGGATTGGAACTGCAGATGGGGGATTGAATAGATATAATCCTAAAACGAAAAAAATTAAAATTTACAA
>JAKAGC010000772.1 GCA_021817755.1 Acidobacteriota bacterium
ATGGGTATCTTCTTTGAAATCATCGAGCATTATGACAGATTTAATGCGAGTAGTTGAGAGATCTCCAAGTCGTTCATATTGTTTATAAGTGGAAAATAGGAGTTTACATTCGGAATCGATCAATATGTGATGAATATCGGATTCAGGGAAATCAGGTAAAATGGGGACAGCAATTGCACCAATGGCTACAATGGCAAAGTAGCTTATTCCCCAGTTGGGAGAGTTTTCGCCAAGGATTGCGACTCGATCTCCGGCATTAATGGCCTTTTCCTCGAGGAGTAAAGACATACTATGCACCTTTTCAAGCATTTCCTTATATGTAAATGGTTCCTCTAAAGCTTTACTCAATGCGGGATTATTGCCATACTTTTTAACACAATCCTCTAAGAATAGAGGAAGTGTATTGGGATACTTACTTTTATCATCCTGGAGAAAATCATCCAGTGTTTTAAAGCATTTTATTTCTTGGTTTATTGGAGTCATTGTAAAAATATACCTCCTATTTTTTTATAAGTCAAGTTTTTAGAATTCCAATATGAAATAATTATGTGATTAACGATACAAACGTTGATTTATAGATTGTTTTGTTGAATAAAAAATGGACAGGATAATGAGTTGACAAAAGCTGGAATATGGTGTAAAACGTTTTAATGGATATACGAGAACGTTTGGAAAAGAATGAAGCGAGTTTGCACCCGAAAGCTGCCAGAAGTGCGGAAAGTGAGCGAGAAAGAGAAGAGAAGAAGTCTCCTGTAAGAACAGAATTTCAGAGAGATAGGGATCGGATCCTTCATACGAAATCATTCAGACGTTTAAAACACAAAACCCAGGTTTTTATTTCGCCGGGAGGGGATCATTTTCGGACGCGTTTAACTCATACGTTAGAGGTGAGCCAGATTGCCCGGACTATTGCAAGGGCATTAAATCTGAATGAAGACCTTGCGGAAGCGATTGCATTAGGGCATGATCTGGGTCATACTCCTTTTGGTCATACGGGGGAACGTGTAATAAACGAATTGATGAATGGTGGTTTCCATCACTTTGAACAAAGTTTACGAGTGGTTGATAAGTTGGAATATGGAGGAAGAGGTTTAAACCTTACAAACGAGGTGCGAGATGGGATTCTCAAACACTCGAAAGGAAAGGGTGCTATTATTCCGAAAAATAAATCTATGCTTCCTTCTACATTGGAAGGGCAGATTGTTCGTATTTCAGATATCGTTGCCTATGTGAATCATGATATAGATGATGCACTCCGGGCTAAAATGATACAAGAAGAAGAAATTCCTATCTCTGCTCAAAAATTGCTTGGAACAACTTTTGCGAAGCGGATTGATACGATTGTCATCGATATAATCGAAAAAAGTATAAAAAATGGACTGGACTATATTTCGATATCGGATGATATTTATAATGAAATATGCGTTCTACGGGATTTCTTGTATGATAAGGTTTATGGGGTTAAAGAGTCGGAAAAAGAAATCGATAAAATTAAAAAAATACTTCGAATTATCTACGAACACGTTCTCACTTGCCCGGAAGATTATATAAATGCCTTTCCTGAAGAAGACTCGGTTGAACGAAGGACGATCGATTTTATTGCAGGAATGACGGACCGTTATGTTTTAAATTTGTTTAGGGAGATTATTCTTCCTAATCTGAATCTGACGAGTTACCTTGAATAAAATTAACATTAATTTAAAGGGGATTGATTGAATTGAATGATTTTTAATGAGAGAATATTATAAACTGTTACACAAAGTTAAGTTGAATTATTTCTTATGTTTTTTTATTGTTTTTAAGAGTGCAGCGACTTTATGGTTAATATCAAGATCACCATCATAGAACATAGACAAGAAGGGGATATTAAATTTTTCTTTTATTTCAAGTAATATTGAGCTGGAAAGAGTACCGGGCATACAACCGAATGGAGCAATGTTGATTACCATGTCTGCTGCTTGTTTTGCGAAAAGCACAGCTCTTCCGATAGTTAATATGGATTCTCCATCAAATTCTATGGGGAGATACTGAGCACCTGCTTGAACTACTTCATCTATGGGGGGTTCTTTGCGATCATGCAAAATTAGTTGGGCTTCTTTGTAATAATTGTGTTCGAGGCGGAAAATGTATACATTCTTAGCGAGAGAAGCGATCTTACTGAGCATACTTTCTCTGAATTTTTTAATTATGATACGCTCCATATAAGGAACATAGAGAAACCATTCATGCATAGGGGAGAGCCAGGCTTCGGCGCCGTTTTCTTCGATTATATCGATTAAGCCTCCATTAGCGAATGCATTGGCTCTTACATAAATTTCACCGACTAATCCTACGAGGGGTTTCTTTTCAGTAAAGATAGGGATTTTAGAAAAAAGAGAAGCAAATTCTTTTATGGATTTAATGGGGTTTTCTTTTTTTTGGAGTATGCTTTCGACTTTTTGTGTACATTTTTCGAGTAATTGATTGGTATCTCCCTTTGAACGTTCATAGGGTCTTGTTTTTGCAGCCATTTTAAAAACTATATCGGAAGCCATGACGGCGTGCATTAGTAAGCGACGGAGTTTTTCAGGGAGGCCTTGATAAGAATTAATGGAACTTGGGGAGAGTATATCGACATTTTCTAATTGGAGTCTATGAAATACGATTCGGTTTAAAAGTGTATACTGACCGAACCGGCAGGGACCTTCGGTGGTGGGCATAAATAGAATGTGATTAGCGGGAGTTTTTTCTGTTT
>JAKAGC010000773.1 GCA_021817755.1 Acidobacteriota bacterium
GTTTAAGAATGTCATTCTGATCAGCTATTCGAAGGTTGGCATTTTGCAGCTCTTCATGCTGGCGTTTTATTTCTGTAATTAAATGTATTTCTCGTGTTGTATCTCTGAATGTAATAATAAAAGAATCATCCATGTGGTGGGCATCGGCAGTTATCATTCGATTGTCATCGGTTTTGAAGGTTTTTTTTCGTCCCACACCTTGTGCGAAATCTTTTAAAAAACAGTCGTTACAGGGTTCTAGAAGTTTAAAATAATTGTAGCACTTTTCCATATTCACCATTGAGGGTACATGGAAAATACGTTTTACAGTATGATTGGCGTAGATGACATCAAAGTTTTTCCCCACAACCATAACACCGATTGGGAGATCCTTTTCCAGGATATCCGTATACATTTTCTGGGAAGCAGTCAATTCGGTTAATTGCTTTTTTAATTGTTTCAAGATAAGCATTTCGAATGTGACATTTTTTAAAATATATAGAGTATCGGTAGGATTAATTTTAATATCCATTAATTCCCAGTGGCTATTATTATATTCAATGATCGTTTTACTATCAGTTTTGCTGATAACAAGGTTGAATAAATCCTTTGGAGAATGTAGAGTCGGGAAAAAAGTATTGAATACATGATTAATAGAAATAAAGGTAGTGTTTTCATCACTGCCGGCGATGGCAAGGGCAAGCAGATTTTCGGGCATGTCGATTTTTAATGTGACTTCATTCGGTTTCATAACAGCGAACCCATTTTCCGGGTGGAAACCTCCTGGAATAACCGTTATAATCTAATCTTGATCTCAATCCTACTGATCTTATCGAATCGAAAATCCCGGTTGTAATTTTTACGTGTTTAATTGTATAAGAAATAGGAGTATATTTCAAGAACTTAATAAAGGCATTCGTATATTTTCTTTAAATGAATTGATTGCTACAGGAAAAAAAAGGAGAAAAGTTTTTTTTGAATCTACGTCGAAATGAAAGAATAATCTAATAAAATGAAGGTGATGAGAATTTTTTTTAAATTCATGGGGTAGAATTGGGCATGAAAAGGCTTGACAAATAAACAAAAATAGTATAAAGTAACACATACAAAAATGAGGTAAAAATGAAACTGAATAAAAACAACAAGACTTTCTTGCCGCAAAATGAAGCGCTCAGCAGAAACAAGAAATGGTGGATTGTGGACGCAGACGGAGTTGTTCTTGGCCGGTTGGCAACTAAAGTAGCAGATGTTCTTAGAGGGAAGGACAAACCGATTTTTACTCCTTTCTTCGATGCCGGAGATTTCATTATTGTTGTGAATGCCGATAAAGTAAAAATGACGGGAAAAAAAGATGCCCAGAAAATGTACTACAGGCATTCCGGGTATTTCGGTGGAATCAAAGAAACTTCTTATGAACATATGAAAGCCACTCACCCGGATCGCATTATTTCCAGTGCTGTGAAAGGAATGCTTCCCCGGAACAAATTGAGCCGGCAGCTTTTAAAGAAATTGAAAATTTATTCCGGTTCTGAGCACAAACACATGGCCCAGAAACCCGAAATTTTAACCATATAGACATATAGGAGGGCAGATTGAGTATTGTCCAATATTACGGAACAGGTAGAAGAAAAACCAGTATCGCCAGAGTATTTTTACGCCCTGGGAAAGGTGAATTCAAATTAGTGGTAAATAAGAGGAAACGAGTATTCGATGATTACTTCCCCTTGAAGATTCATAAAATTACTATAAATAAGCCTCTTTCCATCACCAATACGATGGAGCATTTCGATGTGTTTATCAGTGTGTGTGGCGGTGGTTTATCCGCTCAAACAGATGCCATTAGACTGGGATTGGCACGAGCTCTGTTGGAATACAATACAGAACTCAGACCCGCTTTAAAGAAGGCCGGATTATTAACTCGCGACCCGAGAGAAACCGAACGCAAGAAATACGGACTGCTGAAAGCCAGAAAAGCAACCCAGTACCACAAACGATAGGAGGAAATATGGTTTCTGTTAATATGAGAGAAATGCTGGAGGCTGGAGTTCATTTTGGGCACCAGGTAAGAAAATGGAACCCCAAAATGAAACCCTATATCTATGGGAAGAAGAATGGCATTTATATTATCAATCTTCAAACATCAATCGAATTGTTTAAAGCAGCCCTTGATTTCGTTACCGAAACGGTTGCCAATGGCAAAGAAGTACTGATCGTCGGAACTAAAAAACAAGCCCAATCAATTATTACCGAAGTATCCGAAACTTGCGGTATGCATTATGTAAATAAACGCTGGCTGGGTGGATTGCTGACCAACTTCCCTATGGTCAAAAAGAGTATTGAAAAACTCATCGACCTCGATGAAATGAAACGTGATGGACGCTGGGAAGTTAAACCCAAGAAAGAACAGTCCCGCATGGAAAAACGCTATAAAAAGCTCTATAAAAACCTGTGGGGAGTACGTCGAATTAAAGATGTACCAGGGGTTCTTATCGTCATCGATTCTAATTTTGAAGAAATCGCTGTCGAAGAAGCACGCCGCCTGGATATTCCCATCGTAGGTATTGTTGATACCAATGCTAATCCCGAAGGTATCAGCTATCCTGTTCCCGGAAATGACGACGCTATTCGTTCCATTAAACTGTTTGCCACAAAGTTTGGCGAAGCCGTAAAGGCCGGTTTGGACCGCCGTATTTCCGATTCCCTGAACCAGGAAAAATCAATGGCTTCCGACGCCGATTCCAATACATCGGATG
>JAKAGC010000774.1 GCA_021817755.1 Acidobacteriota bacterium
CAGTATGACTATTTCAGTAGGAATAATTGTCGTTTTAGGCTCTCTTGTTTACCTTATAAAATCACTTATTGAAGGTGAATCCATGATTCATCCTCTAATCGCGTTTGGAGTTGGACTTATTTTCTTCCCTGTTTTCTTGATTGGTTTGAATATGCTTAAGAAAAAGAGAGAATTCACTTTTACACAGGATTTCATTCAAAAATCTTTTTCAAACCTTTTTCAAGAGGAAGAATGGAAAGAGCCTATTCCGGCCTATGATGGGATCTTACTTCAAACCGATATACAAGTTACACGCGATAAAGGTTCCGTCCTTATATATGCCTTGGATTTATTGCATAAGGACCAGTCAAAAACCATTCGTCTATTCAAGAGCATGGAATATAATGCTGTCTTCAGTAAATGGAAAGATTACTGTAGCTTTTTTAATCTCCCTCCACTTGAACGCATTAATAGAGAAAAACAAATCAATCGGGAATTTAAGGATTTTGGAAAGGCCCTTATTGACCTTATTAAAGAAGAAAAAATTACCTTATTCGAGACACTACCTCCGATTCCTGAAAAAGTGGAAATTCGTAATGAAAGTAAAGGTGCAGTTATATTTCTTCCCGATAACATCGAAATTACCCTAGGAAAAACTGCTTTCACAGTTAAACAAGAAACATTCTGGAAAAACGAAATCAAATTCGAGTACTCCGATATCAAATCGATTTTGATCGATTATTGCAAATCAAAAGACAGTTGGGAGTGGGGGATTGTTGTTTTCGAACGAGGCTCCGTTCACCGTGGTACATTCGCCGTAAACCTTCCGTACAAAATGCTTGAGTGGTTGCAATATTATTTAATTTCCGAAACTGTAAAACGTTTGAATCTCTCTTAAAACGAACCCGCTCTCCCTAATGGAAAAGCGGGTAATCGATTGCCTCAATTAAAATTAATCATTTTTACATTACTCACTTACTTATAAACTACTTAAGATATTCCATATTTTCAAGAAAGCATATCCCACAATTAAGAATCCCAAACCTGAAATAATAAAACGCTTTTTATGATATGACATTCCTTTCATATCGAACTTGTAATAAATAGGCAAAAATGAAATACCAAGGAAAACAAGAATTAATAAAACTCCAATCAGCCCTCCTATTACAAAAAGTTTAAACACATTGGCTGCATTATCTGTATTAATCAATAATTTTAATACTTTTAGTGTCTCATTTGTAATCATGAAAAAAAATGTCAAATGTACAAAACTTATCAATAATCGAATTTCTTTCCAATCAAAAAAGCCAACCATAAAGGCACTCAGATAGATAAAAAGACACCAGACCGGTAATAAATTAGGAGTGAAGAGCAACCTTAAGGAGACAGGGATTGTTTCCTTCTGATGTATCATGGGAAGCACCACAAAATAAAACAAAATTACATAAGTTAAAATCAAACTCAGAAGAGCAACTATCCCAGGGAAAAGCTTATTTAGAAGAATTCGACTCTTTGTTAACGGAAAAGTTAATAAATATTCAATTGCATTATCTCGATGCTCATCATGAAATGCACTACTCCCTAGATAATTGGAAATCCACAACAAGGTAATTCCGAAAATCCAGGTAAAATAAAAAAGAATACACTTCAATAGAGAAGAATTCGATAATTTATTCCTGAAAAATATCCCGATTATTATACTTAAAATAATTGTAAATCCAATTCTTACGGCTAATGGAACAAGCAAACGCTTAAATTCTTTTGTAATCATAATAATTCTCCTGATGAATTGTTTTGATTTTCCGAAAAGGATTCAAAAAATAGTTAATACTATCGCACTGGCAATTATAATACCACTAAGAAAAGGAAATACTTTCCAAGCATACCTTGAACTGTGTAATGAGGCAGACTTCATGTCGAATTTCTTATAGGCTGAGTAAAAAGGAATTCCAAGAATTGCTAAAACAATTAAACATCCGATGGAAATTGATAAACCGTCCAGATAACGTTGAGATATGGAGATTTTGACGATAGATTTCAAAACTTTGTGTACACCGAAAGAAATCAGTACTATTCCATATAGTGTTGCAATAGTAACCATAGCCATAATATTTTTCTGCTCAAATAAACCCAAAAACAAACCGGTTATAAACAAAAATAGTACCCAAACCGAAAAATAAATAGGATCAATCACACAAAAAAAACCTGTCAAGGGTTGAAATCGTTCAATATTAAGTTGTACTACTATTGAAAAAGAGAGAGTTAATGGTACAAGGATAAGTAACCGAGGAAGCGATTTCCAATAAAGAATTTTCGCCCTGGATACGGGAAAAGTTAATAGGTATTCGAATGCGCGATCACTATATTCCCTTTTAAACAATGACATACCGTATGAATTAGCCAGAATCAATATTCCCATTCCCACTATCCACATTGATAAAATAAAACCTTTAGGTCCGATTGTATCTATTTTGTTAATGTATCCCGATTTTAGCACTATAATTACGACAACAAGACTTAACAAAGTGCCGGTAGTAGTAAAAAATATCTCTTTTAGTTCTTTTTTAAACATGTACTACCCCCATTTACATATACTCGCCACCTATAAAAGCCGTGACGATCTCAGTTAGGTTCAAATCCAGTATTTGTCCCTTCAGTTTATCCTGGTATGCCGGTTGAAAGGGGTAAATATAGAATTCGGAAAACCCATTCCTATCTACACGGCATACAACCGGTATTCCCTC
>JAKAGC010000775.1 GCA_021817755.1 Acidobacteriota bacterium
AAAATCTAAGGCCATATGAATCCGTTTTTGCTATTCATTTCATACTCTGTTATTAATTTACTTTAATTAGAAATTTTCCAAACTGCGAATTTCTTCATTTGAAAAACAGATTCAATTCTGGTAATATATTCAACGGAGATAAAAAGCAACAGAATGGTTGAAATAAAAAAGCAAATCAAATATTGGGTACATGGAGCGGACGAAGATATCGATACAGCAGAGCTCCTTATTAAGAAGAAAAAATACTTGCATGGATTATTTTTTTGCCACCTATCCATTGAAAAGATCATCAAAGCCCATGTTGTTAAAACAACAAATCAAATCCCACAAAAATCTCATTATTTGTTTCGCCTACTTGAAGTTGCAAATCTTGTTATCGAAGATGAGTATTCGGAATTCTTCGGTATATTAATGAAATATCGATTGGAAGGTAGGTATCCAGATTATTATCCTGATATTCCCGATAAGAAAAAAGTAAATGAATATCTTAAAAAAACCAAAGGAGCATTGGAATGGTTCAAAAAGATATTATAGCGCTGATACAAATGCTTTTGAAACGCCTTGTACAGGAAGGTATTCCTGTAGAAAAAGCTTTTTTATATGGCAGCTATGCACGAGGAGAGGCTAATGAAGAAAGCGATATCGATATTCTCCTGGTTTCCGAATTGTTTGATGATAATGACGATCGAACCGTAGGGAAGACCTGGAGGATTAGTAGCACCATCGATACAAGAATTGAACCATATACTGTGGGGAAGAAACGGTTTTTAACCGATCGAACATCGCCTCTTTTGCAGTTAGTAAAACAAGAAGGATTTGAAATCCAAACATAAAAAAATTAGATATAGCCACCAAAATGCAATCGGTAAGTGGATCTCCTACATAAAAAGTAAAATTCGTGGTTAAAAAGAACGAAGTCCTCCGTTAACATTATCACTATCACTTTATTTTTATAGAAGAGAAAATATCTATCCCAGGCAGTCATTCGGACCCATGGACGGTCGTCTTGCATGCGGATGGTTTCGATCTTTTTAAGAGTTGAGGAGACGAGTTTTTTGTTTTTATATTTCTCCACCAAGGCATAGTAGCTGCCATTCTGTGCCCCCAATCGTTATCCTGGAGCATATTGAGGAGTTCCAAAGCCATTTTGGATTGCAATAATTTTCCTACTGCATGGCCGCGGTATTATGAACATCATAATCCGAATTCTTTACAAGTAATACTAATTTGTTGATAACTTCTCTATCCGAATTTCCTATTTTTCCCAGAGCTTCCGCATCAGATTGGCAACCAAGTGTGATTGAATCTTTTAGGTAATTAGTAACGAATTAATTTCATACTGATAGTCTTTCCCAATTTTCACCAGTTGTAAAGGAAAATTAAGCAGCAGAATAAAAAATTTGTACCAGAGAAACAGTATTTTGCACAAGAATAAAGAAATTTTTCATAACAAGAACAATTGGCAGAACATCAAGAAAAGAAATTCCTCCATGAAGAACAATTTCCAAAGCATCAAAAATAGAAATTTCTCCCAGTGGAACATTTTTTAGAGCCCCAATAAAGAATATTTCTGTAAAAAGAAAGGCTCCAAGAACAAACGAAAAGAAAATTTTTCCCAAAACGATGGATTTTAGAGCAAGCAGAAAGAGTCTAAGTGGAAGAATGATAATTACAAGTGTAAGCAGAAAGGAAATTCTCTAGAGAATGACACTTTTAAGAACATGGATAAATATTTTTAAAAAGAAGCCAGCAACCCCACTCATAAAATAAGACATTTCTTTATTTTTGCCTCCTTTCTTATATCTCACCGAAAATTACCACAATTAGAAACACTATGATTAATAGCTTTCTACCTTATTATTCTTCCCCCTTTTCTCCCTTCCTACAAATTAAAAAAATCCCACCATTTCACGCTAAGAAAATAAATTAACACAATCTTAACAGAAAATTCACCAATTATTAACTGAATCTTGACACAATATATAAGAATTAAAAGGGATTCATATCCAAACGTATCGGAGGAATTATGAAAACAAACATTAAAATGAGCATTATTATCTTAACAATAATCCTTTCCCTCGCATTTACTGTCGGATGCGGGAAAAATCATTCAGGAGCAAATTCCATTCAGATTAAAGGATCAGACACCATGGTAAACCTCGGGCAGGCCTGGGTCGAAGAATTTATGGCACGCTATCCCGAATTCTCGATCGCTGTTACAGGAGGTGGCTCCGGTACAGGTATTACCTCACTTATTAACAAAACCTGCGATATCGCCGAAACCTCGCGTGAGATGAAAACTGAAGAATTGGATATGGCAAAATCCAAAGGCTTCGATGCATACGAAATTAAAGTTGCCCTTGACGGCCTCGCTGTCGTTGTAAACCCAAATAACCCAGTTTCTCAACTTACTATCGATGAACTCGCAGATATTTACACCGGTAAAATAAAAAACTGGAAAGATGTTGGCGGGAATGATGCCAAAATTGTACTTCTTTCACGAGAAGTTAACTCAGGGACTCATGTTTATTTCAAAGAGCATGTCCTTCATAAAGGAAATGCCAAAGGAACAGAGGAATTTTCTCCCGAAGCACTCCTTTTATCAAGCTCCCAGGCTATCGCTGATGAAATAGCTCAAAACACCTCCGCCATTGGATACTACGGAATGGGGTATATTTCCCCAAAACAGAAACCCATTCACATAGCCAAAGATAAACTA
>JAKAGC010000060.1 GCA_021817755.1 Acidobacteriota bacterium
GAATTGTTATTGTAATCTCTTACCATTAATGCAATTAAGGAAAGAAAAAAGGATAATCTATTGGTATTTAGTTTAACTATATAGGAGGGGTAATTCTCAATACGTATTTCCTTTTTCAATTCTCCCAATTGTTTTATTAAAGCTTCGTGATTCGCTTCTATATGTGGAATTAGTTTCCCATAATAATCGTTTTTTACGACAAATATTGCCAGGTATATATAAGCGGATAAATAGGTTTCTGTTCTGACAAAAAATTCAGCATTGGAAATCAACGGTTGAGTCAGGTTCACATTTTTAAAAAACGATTTGGAATAATGAGCAACATAATCCTGCTCAGGAAACAAGGATTCCTTCTTTTTCGCGGGAAAAATCCCGGAAAAGAGAAAGAATACCATACAAACCAAAAGCAATGGAATTATTTTTTTGTTTAATTTCATCCCCATCATTTTAAATTCTCGCTTTTATGTTTAAGAAAATAAAGGGTATTAAGTGCTTCCAGAGGTGTAATCGTTTCGATTTTAATCTCTTTCAGCCTTTCCCTGATTTCATCCCAGATTTTTAATTCCGCGTCTTCCGGGAACAATGTTTTCTGGGAAGAAGGAACTTTCTGTATTTTACCTGTTATTCGTTCTTTTACCAGTCGGTTGAGTTCTTTTTTTTCAAGGTTTAGCAATACGTCTTTGGCTCGTTCGATAACAGGAGTCGGCACTCCTGCAATTTTGGCAACATGAATACCGAAGCTCTGATCCGTTGCCCCAGGTGCAATTTTATGTAAAAATACGACATTATCCTGCCATTCTCTAACGGTAATATTATAATTTTTAACCCTGTCCAGTATTTCCGATAATTCGGTTAACTCATGGTAGTGTGTAGCGAAAAGTGTTTTGGGTTTCTCTTTCAAAGAATGCAAGTACTCCACTACTGCCCATGCGATAGACAAACCATCGAAAGTGGATGTTCCACGTCCGATCTCATCCAATAAAATCAATGATCGATCCGTTGAATTGTTAAGGATTATCGATGTTTCGATCATTTCGACAAGAAACGTCGATTTCCCTTCGATCAATGAATCGGAAGCCCCGATACGGGTGAATATTCGGTCACAAATTCCGATGGAAGCCTTTTCAGCAGGGACAAAGTATCCGGCCTGTGCGAGTATGACGATTAATGCATTTTGCCGAAGAAAAGTGGATTTACCTCCCATATTGGGACCTGTAATCACGAGTACCTGATCGGTATTGGAATTCAAATAGGTATCGTTGGGAATAAATCCTTTATCAGAACTCATTTCCACTACAGGATGACGGCCATCTTTAATATTGATTTCGTTCTTCTCTGTAATCCCAGGGCGTATATAATTGCGTCTCTGGCTTAATTCCCCCCCGCCTGATAATGTATCCAATAATGCGACTAAAAAGGAGTTTTTATTTAATTGCTCTGAGAATCCCTGGATATATTTAATCACTTCATCATAAAGCTCTCTTTCAATCCGGATCATTCGATCTTCTGCTTTGAGTATTTTCTCTTCCAATACTTTCAGCTCTTCTGTGATAAAACGCTCGGCATTTACGAGAGTTTGTTTTCGGATATAATGGGGAGGAACCAGTTTTAATTGGGAATTGGTTATTTCGATAAAATAGCCGAATACTTTATTATAACGCACTTTTAAAGTAGAAATCCCGGTTCGTTCTTTCTCGCTTTTTTCAAGCGACGCCACGATTTCTTTCGCATTTCTACTGATCGAACGGAGTTCATCCAGTTCAGCGTTAAACCCCGATTTTATGTAATTTCCTTCACTAAGATTATTTGAAGGATCATCCGAGATAGATTTCTCGATCATATCGACAATCCCTGGTAATGGGTCCAACTCCCGATAAACCATCTTTAATATATCCGAAGACAGCCCCTCAATCTCTTTTTGAACAGCGGGAATCAAAGTCAGGGACTGTTTCAAAACCAGTAAATGCAACGGCAATGCAATATTTAATGAAATCCTGGAATTCAGTTTCGCCAGGTCTCCCAGGTTTTTTAAGACTTTACGTACTTCTGTCCGGGCAATCAGATTATTCGCAAATTCTTCCACCCCATCCAACCGTTTTTCAATTCTCTCTTTACTAATCAATGGGTAGGAAAGCCATTCTTTCAACATCCGTTTTCCCATGGGAGTCAATGTAAAATCAACGGCTTCAAAAAGGCTGCCGCGGGTGTTACCTGTTCTCAGGTTTTTCAAAATTTCAAGGTTACGGTAAGAGATGGAATCCAGTATAAGATAATTCTCCCCAGGAACAAACCGCATCGATGTAACATTATTTAAAGCGGATTTACGAATACTTCTCAGGTATTTAATTAGCACACCAGCCGCAACAACAGCTCCATCATACCCTTTTAAACCTAAACCATCGATGCTCTCTAATTTTAGTTGGGATTTCAGGATTTCCGAGCATTCAAGGTAATTGAACTCATAAGCATCGAAACGGTTTACCAACACATTTGACAGCTCCGGGAATTTTTTTAGAATTCCATCCATTTCATGTTGGAAATCTGTATGAATTACGATTTCTTTCGGGAATTTTCTGAAAAGTTCATTGGTAAACGCATCTATATTGGAGATATCAAAAGATCGTGTTTCAAAATCCGATACGGAGAGATCGACAGCAGACATGGAGATTTTTTTTTCGTCTTTAAAAACCGAAATAATAAAATTATTCAAATCGGTTGAAACGGATTCAATTTCAAGTGCTGTACCCGGCGTTAGTACATGGGTGACTTCACGTCTTACAATACCCTTTGCCAGCGCCGGATCTTCGACCTGTTCGCATATTGCTACCTTGTACCCATTTCTCAGTAACTTTGCTGCATAAGCATCGCGGGCATGATGGGGAATTCCACATAAAGGAACCGCATCATCCTTTTTTTTATCACGTGAGGTTAAAACCACTTCCAGTAAAGGAGCTGCCGTTTTCGCATCATCGAAGAACATCTCATAGAAATCTCCCATACGAAAAAAAAGGATTGTATCCGGGTATTCCTTCTTGATTTCAAAGTACTGCTTCAGCATCGGGGTAGTTGTCTTGTTATTCTCCATGGTTAAATTATATCACAAATCCCAACTTATTAAAATTACAATAATAAACCCTTTCACCTCTATAAATACTCCCAATCAACCGGATGTCCGGTAATTCATCCCAAAATTTGTTCGATTGCTAAATGATTGCACTTTTCAAGAGAATTAAGCAATGGGAATTATTCCTTTCTCATGATTTGATACCAGTTCGCGAAAATACGCACGGTTAACCTTCATCCCCCGCTCTTCCAACTGCTCAGGCCATAAATAAAACCGGTCAGGAACCTTAAACCGGGGCAAATTGGCTTTTAAATATTCTCGAACTTCTTCTACTTTAAATTCCAAACCCTCTCTCATTTTTAAAAATGCTACTGGCCGATACCCATACTCTTCACTTTCAATAGATACTACTACCACTTGCTCGATACCGGGAACCTGCAAAATTTGTTTCTCGATCTCCTCTGGAATTATATTCTCTCCACCGGATATAAACATATTATCAATACGCCCGATAACATGCAAATACTGATCCGAATCCATATAACCGAGATCACGAGTTCGAAACCAACCCTCTTCATCAAACGGGGATTCAATCTTCCCATTCTTTAAATACCCTTTAAAAAGCATCTCCCCTTTTACACAAATTTCTCCATTACCATCGATTTTTAAATTACGGAAAGGTAATACTTTACCGGAGGTTAAAAGCTTTTCCGCACCATCACGAGGAGCGGTAGTGGTTACCTGCGAACCCATTTCACTCAATCCGTAACTGGTATAAAGAGGCAATCCTTCAGCAACAGCCCTTTCGATTAATGCATTTGAAAAGGCACTTCCACCAAGAAGCACTGCTTTTAAATTTTTTAAATCACATTTTCCATTGTCTTTGCAGTCTTCCAATAAGCGGTACAATTGCGTGGAAACAAGTGAAACATGCGTTATAGAATACTGTGTTATTACTTGTGAAAGGTTTAAGGATGGATCGGGTATAACAACCTCAGTACCGGCGAACATACATCGGAACAATATCCCTAACCCTCCGACATGAAAAAGGGGTAATGATAATAACCACCTGTCACCGGGAATCAATGGTATGTTCACATTCGACCCCTCGGCATTCTTGCAAAGATTGGAGTAAGTCAATACGACCGCTTTTCCTTCCGACGTACTGCCGGAAGTTAAAATAATCACAGCTTCGTTATGAGGCGCACTCTCATCTACATTGGAAATTGGGCCTTCCTCCATCTGATGGCTTATTTCATCCCATGTTACAACCGGCCATTTTTCATTAAAACCGGGAAGTAGTTCCTTAGTTAAAATGGCATAATCAACAGGAATACTATTAAAAATTGATTTTATATTCTCAACAGGAAAACGAAAATTCAAAGGTACTGCAATTGCTCCGATTCTCCATAATGCAAGTAACGCCACAATATACTGGGTTGAATTCTGCCCGACCAATGCCACGCGTTTCTCTTTCCTGATTCCACAACTTAAAAAAAATGAAACCAACCGCGATACATGTGCATCATTTTTTTTAAAAGAAAAAGATTCTTTTCCAGAAACCCTTTTGAAAAATGGTTTCTGGACTTCCGAAAAAGTTTCATTAAAATTATTAAACGCTTTTTCAGGGGGTCCAGGGGGGGTGTTTTCTCGAAAAAACCACCCCTGGTAATTTAAATATTTCAATGTATCCAGACCAAAAGCAGTTTCAACAAAATCAACAGACATGGCGAGCTTTATCAACATACGAAATCCGGGTCCTGCTTCAAAACAAGAACTGATTATCGGTTTTAACTCCTTCTTTCTGCAATAATCAATCCATTCCCGCGTAATGGCTATTCCCCCCAATATGGAAGGCTTCAATACCAATGCTTCTACTCCGATAGGAATCTCTATATGCCGGATGTCAATTCCATCGAGACTCTCATCCAGGGCGACAGGTATATGGGTCAAGGAATAAAACTCAGGAATTCGACGGATATCGGCAAACGGTTCCTCTATATATTCAATAAATCCGGAATCGATTGCCTTTCCGAATTTCAAAGCTGTTTCAAAATCCCATAAACGGTTTACGTCCAATCGAAGCATGATTCCAGGAGGTAAATACCTGGTTACATCCCGGATGGTTTCTATATCAGACTCCAAAGTGGAACGCCCCGCTTTTATTTTTATATATTTGAACCCTTCATGGATTAATTTCTCAACCTCGCCTTTCATGTCTCGAATTCCATCTTTCGGTACATGCAGTAACCCATTTACATTTACTTCCTTTTCCGGCACGTTCCCGAATATTTCTGATAACCAGCGATCTTCTCTTTTTTCCATTAATTCGATAAACGCTGTTTCAATACCGAAACGAACCGAAGGAAATAACCGATTATTATGCAAAACATCAGGGGTAATAATATTTAAATATTTTAACTGGTTTCTTGCCTGATGAACGGTTTCATTACTGAATCCCTCGAGCGGTGCAATTTCTCCGTACCCCTCATTTCCCTGTTCATCCACCAAATGAATGATCAGACCTTCTCTGTAGTTCAAAATTTGGGAACCGATTCTCATGGGTTTTACAAATGGAATCCGGAAATCGAAAATAGTATTGGATTTAATGTGAATACGGGATATACCGGGAAAAATGGTTTCCAGTGAATTCATATTTTCTCGTTAATCGTTTTCTAAAAACGACTGGATAAAATCCAGCCAATTGAATAAAGGACGCCGTATATAATTAATAACTTACCGGTATTGGCCAGGGTTTTGTTCAAAATAAGACCATTGGTTTCGGAGAATACAGGTTTAAGAACAATAGGAGAAAGGAAAAGAGTTAATGTAGAGATAGAAGCCCATTTGTATTTGCCGGAGATGAAATAAATGGCGATGGGGATGAGGCATGCGAGAAAAAAAGAGAATGCATATTCGTACATGGCGAAGTTTTTTCCAAAGCGGACAGCCAGTGTTTTTTTATTGTGGTTTTTATCGTTTTCAAGATCACGGAGGTTATTGACAGTGAGTATCGCTACGGAGAAGAGACCGGGAGCGAATCCTGCAGCTATTACCCACGGATGAATCGAGAGAGCCTGGACATAATATGTGCCTGCGGCAGCAACAGGCCCAAAAAATATTAAAACAAATATATCCGCAAGACCGATGTAACCCAATGGAAATGGCCCTGCGGTATAAATTATCCCGGATAAGATTGAGAGGACTCCCATTAAAACAACAGGTATCCCTCCACGGAGTACAAGGTAGAGTCCGAGGAGAAGAGTAATAAAAATTGCCAAAAAGATGGCGATTTTCATTTCACGAGGTGTAACGAGACCTGCCTGGGTAACACGGAGAGGACCGATTCGGGTATGATCGTCTGTTCCTTTTTTAAAATCGGCATAATCATTTACAAAATTGGCTATGATCTGAATGAGCAAAGCGCATGCAAGAGCAACTGCTGCCGCAGGGAAATAATGTACACGGTCACCGTAAGCCATAGCAGTCCCCATAATAACCGGAACAGAAGCAGCGGGTAGAGTTTTGGGACGACTGGCCAGTATCCAGATTTGGATTCGACTCATTTTATTTTCATTTCTCATCATATTAAAAATTTAACAAAAATTTTAGGTGGGTCCAGGCCCACTTTTATAAAAGGGGGTTCTGGCCGCCGGAGGCAAAATCAAGGCCTTCTTGGAAATTTAGAAAAATCAGGTTTCCGTTTTTCCACGTATGCATTTCGTCCTTCCTGTCCTTCTTCAGACATGTAGAAGAGCATAGTCGCATTACCGGCCAGTTCTTGTAAACCTGCCTGGCCGTCGCAATCTGCATTTAAAGCCGCTTTGAGACATCGAATCGCCATGGGGGAATTGGCCAATATTTCATTGCACCACTGGATGGTTTCGGATTCCAGTTGATTGAGTGGAACGACTTTATTAACCAATCCCATATCGAGAGCTTCTTGTGCGTTGTATTGGCGGCAGAGGAACCAGATTTCACGTGCTTTTTTCTGGCCCACAATACGAGCCATATAGCTAGCGCCGTAACCACCATCAAAAGAGCCGACCCTGGGGCCTGTTTGACCGAATATGGCATTATCTGCACATATTGTCAAATCACACATCAAGTGTAAAACGTGCCCTCCGCCAATGGCGTACCCCGCTACCATTGCAATAACCGGTTTTGGGCAGGTTCGAATTTGTCGTTGAAAATCGAGAACATTAAGACGGTGAACTCCTTTTGCATCTTTATATCCTGCGTCTCCTCTTACTTTTTGATCACCGCCCGAACAGAATGCTTTATCACCTTCACCGGTAAGAATGATAACTCCAATGTGTTCATCTTCCCTTGCATCTTCAAAAGCGCGGGACATTTCCTGGACTGTTAGAGGGCGGAACGCATTACGTACTTGAGGCCGGTTAATGGTTATCTTAGCAATCCCATTGAATTTATGATACTTAATATCCTCATAATCACCTGCATTTTGCCAATCGATTGTAGATGTCATAACTAATACTCCTGAATAAAAATTATCAAACGTTTTTGGGAGTGCAGAACCCTTTTTTCAAAAAGGGTTTTGCCCGCCGGAGGCATATATTTTTAACAACTCGCGGTGAAGACGAATGTTGTCATTTCTATCGGTTTTGACTTCAATAATAGTAGAATGCTTAGAATTAATGGCGATGGAGTAAGCGATCTCAAAATCAGTAATATTCTGAGGATTTTCGTAATATAAGCCGAACATTTTCGCAGCATTGGAGAATTCGAGTCCGTGGGGAGTTCCGAAATAGGGATCAAAGATGTCGGATATGGAGGTATTAGAGGCAATAGGAAGAAAAGAGAAAATCCCACCGCCGTTATTATTTATTACTACAATAACAAAGGGCAGCGAAATCGTTTTAGTAAGGAAGAGGGAGTTTAGGTCGTGAAGGAATGCTAAATCGCCAATAAGGAGAGTAGTAGGGGTATCGAGACCACGAGCAAAGCCGCAAGCAGAAGCGATTATACCATCGATTCCACTGGCGCCGCGATTACCTCCAATCTCAATATGTTTATTATGAATCCCGGCGAACATATCCATATCTCTAACAGGCATACTGTTGGACAGAAACAACCCGGAAAGATCGGGGATAAGCCGGGAAATAGTACGTGCGACGGCAGGTTCATTAATTGTGTTTTGTTGGGATAAAAAATTATCGATGATTTCTTCTGTTTTTTGTGAAGCAGCGCGGAAGAATTCGAGGTAATCGGATTCAGTTTTGGGATGGATTGTAGGCAGAAGAGAGGCAATGAAATCGGTTACTTTGGATTTGATACGGAGAGTGACAATATGTAAGGGATCGTTTCGGAGTGAGTGGCCAAGTACAGTAATATAATTTTTCGGCTGTTGAGCTTCAATGTATTGGTAGAAGCGTTTGGAAGTAATCCTGCCACCAATATGGAGGACGGTATCGATGGAGAATTGGGAACAGAATTCACGGGAGCTTAGTAGTTGATCGTAATAGTGAATGATATTGGGATGGGGAAAAGATCGAAGGCCGGAAACGATATCGGGAAAAATGGGCCATTGGAGTTTTTCAGAAAGCGATAAAACAGCGTTTTGTTCTTCTTTGGAAGATAGTTTCCCTACTGCAATGATGCCGCGTTTGGTATTATCGAGAATAGAGATCAAGTGATTATCGGAGGAGATATCGGATTTAATCCCACCGGTAGTATAACGTGTATAAGGTTCATTAGTGTTTAAGTGAGATTGAATGGATTCGAGGGATTTTGCCGGGTTGAAATCAGAGGGTTCAGGTGCAAGGGGTTCGCGGAACTGGCAATTGATATGTACGGGCCCAGGCATGGGGTTTTTTGACATAAAAACAGCCTGATCGATTGTCGTGAGAAAAACTTCCGATTTTACATGTTCATCCGGGGGAGGCAAAGTCATTTGCCACCGGACATAGCTTCCAAAAATTTTATCCTGGTCAATAGTTTGTAGGGCACCTGTATTTTGTAATTCTGTTGGTCGATCGGCAGTGAGGAGAATGAGGGGAAGTTTTTTCTTGGAAGTTTCGACCACTGCTGGGAAAAAATTAGCTACTGCTGTACCGGAACTGCATATCAGTGCTGCCGGTTTCCTGGTTGCAGAGACATACCCGAGAGCATAAAAAGCAAGTCCCCGTTCGTCGTAGTGAATAACGGTTTGCGTTTTGGGATGCCGTGCAGCGGCAATGGATAAAGGTGATGAACGCGAGCCAGGGGCTATACAAAAAAAAGTAACACCGCTTCGTACCAGTTCATCGATCATCAGATAAGTAGCGGCATAATTTATATTAGGTATTTCCTCAATTTTCATTATCGCTCTTTTTAGCCTTTCAGGATGTTCAAAAAATTCCCTATTTTGAATTCAACTTCCTGCCATTCTTCTTCGGGATTGGAACCATCAACGATTCCGACGCCAGAGAAGAGTGAGAGTTGTTTTTCCTTAACCACTCCGCAACGAAGCCCAACAGCAAAATCACTGTTGGAATAACCGATGCTACCGATTACCCCGGCATACCAACCCCGTTTAAAGGGTTCATATTTTTCAATCGCTTCCAACGCTTTATCTAACGGGCATCCACCTACCGCGGGTGTAGGATGAAGTTTTTCCAATAAGTCTGCATCTGTAATTTCAAGTTTTAAACGGCCCTCAAAATGAGAAACCAGATGTTGGCCTTCTTTCAATTTGAGTAATCCTTTGTGACTGTCAATATGTAACGAAGAGCAAAGGTCTCTTAACGTGGATTGAATGGTATCGACAACAAAATCATGCTCCCGTTGTTCTTTGTCTGAATTCATTAATTCATCGGCGAGCCGGTTATCTTCGCTGTCCATTTTGCCGCGTGACCGGGTACCGGCTACGGCTTCACTGCGAATAATACGTCCACTCCGTTTATATAGCCTTTCAGGGGATGAACCGACAAAAGCAGTTTTCCCATCGAATTGGAAAAGAAAATCATATCTGCGGGAATGAAGGTATTTTTTTAAATAATAGAGCACAGCAATTGGATTGATTAAATTTTCAAATTCCAGGATAACTTTTCGAGCCAGAACCGTTTTCATATATCGGTTACTTTGAATTTCATTTACAGCATCTCCAATATTTTGAATCCATTGGAGACGTTCCGGTAAATCTTTCCTGGAAATCCATTGCCCTGGGGAATGGAGTTTCGATTCATTAAAATTTAATTGAAGTAATTCTGCGATCGTTTCGCTTAGTTGAACTGGGGTGCCTTTCTCAACTTTAATATTACATGCCAGAATCGAGATATTTCCTGTTTTGGAAAGTTCAAAACGAGGGATGAAGAATCGCGCCACGCCAAAAGATTCCCACAGTGAATCGATGTGATCCAACCCAAATGAAAGCCCTCCATAATATTTCAAGTTTGGGAAATCAGGTGATAACCGTTTGTAAATAGTGTTAAAAAGTTGAGAGTACTCTTTTGTATTGGAATGCATTACGCAAATTTCATCCGCAATACCTATTCCAGCGGTTTCCATATCTTCCGTATCCCTACCGGAGAAATAGAATTTTATATCGCTGTGCTGAGAATCCAGCCAATTAACCGGATCAATATTTTCGACCGGTATCTCAAAGCGGATTATGATAGGCGAATCGCCGGAAAATGGAAGATTAGTGTCGGGAAAGTCTTTTAATTTTGCTTCAAGGATACTCTGTGCCGTTGCTAAGGGATATATTACCGGATACATTATTTCTCTCCTTGATAAAGAGTTACTACACCGAAAGTGAGAGGCGTGTAAACAACTTTTTTAAAACCTGCCTCTTTCATCAATTCACAGAATGCTTTTCCATATGGGAATGACTCAATCGTGAGATTCAGGTAACGGTAAGCAAACCGGTCTTGTGAGATAAGTGCACCTATGGGAGGAATAATAAAGCGTAGGTAGAAAAGGTGGAGTATTTTTAAAATAGGATTTTGAGGGAGAGAGAATTCGAGGATTAACGTCTTCCCGGAAGGTTTAAGAACCCGTTTCATTTCATTAAGAACCATTAAGGGATCAGGCACATTACGGATACCGAATGCCATGGTAGTAATATTCATGGATTCGTCCGGGATTGGGAGGGAAGAGGCATCACCCTTGAGAAAAGAAATCTTCGGAATCAGTTTTTTCCTGGATGCTTTTTTTGCAGCAGTATCGAGCATGTTTTGGGCCATATCCAGACCATAAGCATGGGAAATTTGAGGAGCGTGTTTTAGTAAGCTGAATGCGACATCCCCGGTTC
>JAKAGC010000776.1 GCA_021817755.1 Acidobacteriota bacterium
ATATTTCTTGAAAATATATAAATATTTGTATATAATTTCGTTTCATTCCAGGAGGTTGGATGAAGGTTCAGAATCGTATTGAGAAAGTTAAAATATTTGTAGCTTCCAGTAGTGAATTAAAAGAAGAGCGAAAAAGCACCATTCAGATTTTGAATAAATTGAATAAGAGTTTTTCTTGGTTGTACCTTGAGCCTGTAGAATGGGAAATCGATATACCTTCCGGAAGTTATCGTAAAGACCGCATTCAGGATGAGATTAATCCTTACCTTGAGGATTGCGATATCGTAATCGTTTTGTTTTACTCTCGGGTCGGTAAATTTACCATTGAAGAATACAACCTTGCTTTACGGAAAATGAAAAAAGTCTTCCTCTATTTTAAAACCGGTTTCTCTGCCAGAAACAAAGATGAGAATATAAAATTCGGAGAATTGCTGGATTTTAAAGAGTCAGTAGTAATAGATAACAAAGTAATATTTAGAGATTACGGGGCATTGTTAGAGTTTGAAAAAATATTGTATGAAGATTTGAATTTATATATATCTAAGACTTATCCGAATAAGGAAGCAACCTCCGTTATCTCTATTCCTTCAGTGAGAGAATTGTTATTAAATCGGTCTCGGCAGTATTATAAAGCTTTGCGTGGACCTAATGGGTGGTTCCGGTTTCTTAATATTTCAGAGGTTATTTTACCTTCTTCTACCAAAAGTACGTGGTTTGATACCCCTGTATCCATCGATCTTTCTGGAAAAAGTATTTCGGAGGTTCAGGGGGCGGTTTTACAAAAAAGCCCCCTGGCAGATGCAATCCCCGCCTTATGGAAAAATGAAATCCACCACACTGTTATTGTTGGTGATGGTGGAATGGGTAAAACCGTTTCGCTCATTCATTTGTGGGAAAAACTGTTAATGGAGAATAGGCGTGTCAACTCTTCTTTAACGGAATTAGTGGCACCTCTCCCCGTTCCGATATTTATTGCCTTGAACCAATTGAACCAGGTCCCCGAATCAAAGCGGGATGGATTTATTCTGGAGACCATACGGAAGGATTACGGACGCGATGAAGTTTCGATTCAACAGATTGAATCCTTAATGAGAACTCTGTTGGAAGGGGCAGACGAATTTATCCCTTCCATTGTACTTCTCCTCGATGGCTTTAATGAGATCACAGTAGATAAACGTCATTTATTGATTGAATTGAATCGTCTCACCGAACAGTATCCCGGTATCCAGGTTGTGATGACCAGTCGCAGCGATATGCGAGGGAATTTCAACTGGTCTCATTGGAACTTGGTGACTTTGCATTTGCTTGATGAAGAGAAAATCACCCAATATTTGAATCAGCGGAACATGCCCGTACCAGGACAGGGACGCCTATTGATGTTACTCGGCAACCCGATGATGTTGACGTTGTATGCGGCATCCTGCGAGATTCAAACAAGACTTTCCAGTTCAGCGCATTGCTGTTTCAAGGAAAAAGTCGAGACACCCGGTGAGCTCTTATGGAATTTTATAGAAGCGCAGATCGGTAATCTCCCGGACAAACTGGGCCAGGATGATGTACTTATTAATCAATACAAATTCCTGTTGAAATTCTTTTTACCTGCGCTGGGTTTTGAGATGGAAAAAGCTCGGTTATTCGATTTTGAAACCCATCAAATTGATGCTTGCATCGATCAAATATGTGAACATTTCAGTCAACAGGGTTTCCTGGATGCCTTTACCCAATTTGATGAATATATCGATGCCCTTCCCCTTGGAGAGTGTGCTAATCCCATAGAACGGAGGAAGCGAAACGGGGAATTGAAGAAAATTTTAACCCATGAATTGCATATGCTTGTAGATGACGGACAGTCGTTTCGGTTTTTGCATCAGAACTTTCGTGATTTTTTTGCAGCTCTGTACATCTTGAATGAAATGGAGGTAGCAATAAAGAATAAGCAAATACCCGACTCATTAAAGGAGCGGGTGTTGGATTGTTTTGTGCGAAAATATATCGGGGAGATTGAGGGAGAACACTATGCCAAACCCCTTATTGATGAGGAGAAAAAAGTCTGGCACATCGATATAAATAAAGAGAACCGATTATACCCGGTATTGGAGTTATGCAGAAATAAGTTTGGAGAAACAGTCGGTTATGCAACTTGGAACATTATAGAAATCTGGAAGGATGTGCGGGAGGAGTTAACGGGTGCGGATTTGACCCGGTTGGATTTAACCGCGGTTCAACTCAATGCAGTCAGATGCAGCCGCAGTTATAATGAGACGTATCTGGCAGCAGTTTTTGACCGATCCCGTTTACATGAGACGTCGATACTCCCCCAGGGGCATACCGAGAGGGTAATTAGTGCGGTGTACAGCCCTGATGGTTCCCGTATTCTTTCCGCGTCAGATGATACAACCATCAAGGAGTGGGATGCTAAAACCGGTGCTTGTGTGAAAACCCCGACCGGGCATAGTAGTTATGTAAAAAGCGCGGTGTACAGCCCTGATGGTTCCCGTATTCTTTCCGCGTCTGATGATAAAACCATCAAAGAGTGGGACGCGTCCACCGGAGCCTGTGTGAAAACCCTGGCGGGGCATAGTAGTAATGTAAACAGCGCGGTGTACAGCCCGGATGGTAAAAAAATCCTTTCCGCATCATGGGATCACACCATCAAAGAGTGGGACGCGTCCACCGGAGCCTGTGTGAAAACCCTGACCGGGCATACGGGTTG
>JAKAGC010000061.1 GCA_021817755.1 Acidobacteriota bacterium
GGTGAACGGGGAAACATGGCGATTCTCTTCTATCTTTTTGCTTACCTATTTATGAATGTAGCGGCATTTGCTTTAATCCTGGTAGTACAAAAAAAGGATGGATTCGGTGAAAAAATCAACGACATGAAAGGGCTTGCACAACGTCCACCGTTGATCGCAGCGAGTATCATTGTATTACTACTTTCATTAACGGGTATACCGCCGACTGCGGGTTTCATCGGGAAATACTATTTATTCGCTGCGGCAGTAGAAAAACAATTGTATATCCTGGCTGTTGCAGGAGCATTAAACTCGGTGATATCCCTGTTTTACTATTTTCGCATTGGTAGAGCAATGTTCATGGAAAACCCAACGACAGATGAAATAAAAATCGATAAATTCTACGCGAAATCGATCCTTGTTTTTTCATGCATGGTAATATTACTTTTAGGTATACTGCCGGACATGTTGACAGCTTTCGTTTCACTGGCGGGTCATCTTTAGTACGGTTAGAATCGGTATCTCCAAATATTGAATTCCCAACGAATACGTTGTATAATATACGTTCGTAACAAAAATTCAAAAAAGATTTCGAGATTAAAAATCTGAAAATCACAGGAAATGAATGATGAAAACAAAAAAGATTCTATTGTTTATTTTGTGTCTGACCGTATTCGCATTGGGTGCATTCGGTGAGTCGGAGCACCATAAATCAATCGGAGGCGAACTTCCGTTATGGTCCGGGATTCCTTTTGCCGGAATACTTCTTTCTATCGCTTTAATGCCGTTGTTAATGCCGAAATTCTGGCATCATCACTTCGGAAAGGTTTCGATGTTCTGGGGCCTTGTTATGGCAATACCTTTTATCCTGGTATACAAACTTACGGCGGTATATGAAATCGCACACATCGCATTAATCGATTATATACCGTTTATTATCCTTCTCTGGTCATTGTTTACCGTATCGGGCGGGATTATGATTAAAGGCTCCTTCGCAGGCAAACCCTCAACAAACCTTGGAATGCTGCTGATAGGAACACTAATGGCTTCCTTTATCGGAACTACCGGTGCTGCCATGTTGATGGTGCGCCCGTTAATCCGTTCCAACAGTAAACGTAAATACAAAGCTCATATATTGATTTTCTTTATTTTCCTGGTTGCCAATATCGGCGGCTCCCTTACCCCATTGGGCGATCCTCCGTTATTCCTCGGATTCCTTCACGGTGTCAGTTTCTTCTGGACAATGAAACTCTTCCCCATTATGGGAGTACTTGTATTATTCCTCCTTGGAGTATTTTTTGCCCTGGATTCTTATTTTTATAAAAAAGAAACAGTAGTGGAAGAAACCAAATCGGATGAATCCTTCGCAATCGTTGGATGGCATAATTTCTTTTTCCTACTTGGTATTATCGGAGCTGTTTTAATTTCAGGTATCATCGATCTCGGAGCTCTTACCCTTCCGCTGGGTATCCATCTCGAAGTCCGCGGTATTTTAAGAGACGTCACCCTGGTCATTATGGGTATACTTTCATTAAAATCAACCAAACGTGCTATTCGTGATGATAATGGTTTCACCTGGGGTCCGATCCAGGAAGTGGCAATTTTATTCGCCGGTATCTTCGTGACCATTATCCCGGCACTGGACATGTTAAAAGCTGGTGTTAACGGAAGTATGGGTTTTATTATCGGCGCAGTAAAAGATCCGTGGCATTATTTCTGGGCAGCAGGCAGTCTCTCCAGTTTCCTGGATAACGCACCGACTTATTTGACGTTCTTTAACACCGCTCTGGGTCAATTCTTTACCGGAATGCCGGAAGCAATGGGTGTTAAAATGTTAATGAGTACGAAAGCCACATACCTGTTGGCCATTTCCGCAGGTTCGGTTTTCATGGGTGCCAATACTTACATCGGTAATGCTCCGAATTTCATGGTAAAATCCATCGCAGAAGAAAACGGAATCCCTATGCCGAGTTTCTTCGGATATATGTTTAAATATTCCCTTATTTTCCTGGTCCCGTCTTTCATAGTTTTGACCTTTATATTCTTTTAAAAATAAACACTCTGTCCGGGAACAGTTTTACTATTTTTAAAATTGTTCCCGAAAATAATAAAACATATTTCCCTGTTCGATTGCTCTCCAGGTATCGGACAGGGAATATTATAAAAGTTTTTAACACTTGACATTTTTGATTTAAAGTCATAGAATAAAACAACCAAAAATCCACACAGAAATTTAATGACTGGGAGGTTAATAGTCTAATGATGCAAGGTTTAACTTCGTTTGAACAAGTAGCAATCTGGTGCGTGTTGGGGATTGCCATACTTGGACTTCTCTATGCGCTTTTTTTAAGACGTCAAATTATGGGAGAAGACAAGGGCAGCCTCAAAATGATCGATGTATGGAACGCAATTAGAGAGGGTGCGGATACCTATTTGAAACGTCAATTAAAGACAATACTGCCATTGATTGCGGTGTTAACTGTTGCACTGTTTTTTTCAGTGTTCATCGTTCCGCCTACGGAAGAAGCGCTTAAGCGTTTTGCCGGGCAGCCGACAGATTCGATTCGCTTGATCGTAGGTATAGGCCGTGCACTGGCATTTATTATGGGTGCAGGATTTTCATTGATCGTGGGCCAGTTGGGTATGCGTATGGCAGTTCAGGCCAACGTTCGTGTCGCTGCTGCAGCCCGCCGCTCTTTTGGAGATTCTCTCCGTATCGCTTACCGTGCAGGTACGATTACGGGTATGTTAACAGATGGTCTGGGCCTTTTCGGAGGAACGATTATTTTTATGATTTTCGGAATAGCTGCGCCTGATGCGTTGCTTGGTTTCGGTTTCGGAGGAACACTCCTGGCATTATTTATGAGAGTCGGTGGTGGTATCTATACGAAAGCAGCAGACGTGGGTGCCGACCTTGTTGGAAAAGTCGAAGCCGGCATTCCTGAAGATGATCCGCGTAACCCGGCTGTTATTGCAGACCTGGTGGGTGATAACGTGGGCGATTGCGCCGGTATGGCCGCTGATATCTTCGAATCTTACGAAGTCACTATCGTTTCCGGTTTAATCCTGGCCTTAGCACTCTATCATATCACAGGCAGAATGGAATGGATTCTCTATCCATTACTGGTACGCGGTATCGGCGTTTTAAGTTCCATTATCGGAACCTACGCTGTTAAAGGTGGTCCTGGAAAAGTAGGAAACGCCATGAAAGCGATTTTCAGAGGATTCTTGACTTCTGCTTTCATCTCCGTAGTAATGTTCGGTATCCTGGGATACTTTTATATGAAAGATGTACCGGGTGGCTGGTGGAGACCTTTTGCTGCAACAACGGCAGGTGTGTTACTGGCAATATTAATCGACCGTATCACGGAACACTTTACAGGCACAGAAGGTGCACCGATTAAAGAGATCAGAAAGGCAACGAACACGGGTCCTGCTACAACAATTTTGTCAGGTCTTGCAGTGGGTTATGAATCGACAGTCTGGTCGATCCTTGTTATTGCAGGCACAATCTTTTCATCCATTCTGATTTTCGGTACAATGCCGGATGTGACAGTTACTCAAAAAGTTATATATATATTGTACGGCGTAGCGATGACGGGTATCGGTATGCTGACACTAACGGGCAACAACGTGGCAATGGATTCATATGGTCCTATTTCAGACAATGCCAATGGTATTGGCGAAATGGCATGGCACGATCTGAATGACCAGGAAACCAACGATGCTCGCAAGATTATGTCCGATCTGGATGCTGTTGGAAATACAACGAAAGCAATCACCAAAGGTGTGGCAATCGGTTCTGCTGTTATCGCCGCAGTATCTTTATTCGGTTCATTCATTACGGATGTATCCAAAATTGATCCGGTAGCATTAGCAAATGGAATCCGAGTTTCCGAACCGATTGTATTCATCGGATTATTAATCGGCGGTGCTTTACCGTGGTTATTCTCTTCATTCGCCATCCAGGCTGTGAGTCGTGCGGCTGCTCTCATCGTAGAAGAAGTTCGCCGCCAATTCCGTGGAGGCGTTTTGGAAGGTAAAACGAAACCGGATTACCGCCAGGCAGTTGCCATTTCCACTACTGCTGCACAGAAAGAATTAATCAGTCTTGCGCTGTTGGGTGTGGTTACCCCGATCGTGGTTGGTATGGTATTCAAAGTAGAAGCCCTGGGTGGTTTCCTCGCAGGTATCATTCTTTCAGGTCAATTACTGGCAGTGTTTATGTCCAATGCTGGCGGCGCCTGGGATAATACAAAGAAAACAATCGAAGATGAACCGAGAGACCCTGAAAAGAATACAGGTAAAGGTTCGGAACGCCATAAAGCAGGCGTTGTAGGCGATACAGTGGGTGATCCGCTTAAAGATACCGCCGGTCCTGCATTGAACCCGATGATTAAAGTGGTCAACCTGGTTTCATTAATTATCGCCCCGGTTATTGTTCAATATAAGAATCTGGGAGTTGTGGGTTGGATTATTGTTGCAGCCCTTGTAGGCTCACTGGTCTGGTCCATCTGGCAGAGTAAGAAACCTGCCCCGGATTTTAAAGTATAGACGCTAATTCAATTAAGTCATATTTAAGGGAACACGCACGGGATTTATGTCCCGTGCGTGTTTTTTTTTATAAAGGATTTTTAATAGATTTTACCGACTCGGGCCACCGCCGAGTATCCTGGCGGGAAGCATAAAAATGGCTCTTATTAATTCAAATACTCCATCGACTGCTATCCCCACTAAACGGAAGGGAAGTAATAATAACCATATCACTGGAAAAAGAAGCAATATCAACAACGCTACGGGCCAGCATAAAAACAATAAGATTAACCATAATAAGAATTTTATCATCGCAATACCTCCTCAATTCTATGGGTTTTCACATTGGAATACTAATATAACGAAAATACCCTGGGAAAGGTTCACAAACGCAAAAATTTTCAGAATACTTTTTTCCCCAGGGGCGCTTTTGAAAAACTACCCCTGGACCCGGTAAAACTTTTATTTATTTTGAAGGAGTAGATGAACTGTGGATTATTAAGCCTATTTGGTGTATAATAATAATATGCATGAATTCGCTCTAGCACAAGATATCGTAGAAACCATCGCCCGCAATGTGGGAGATGAAATGTCCAAACTGGATGTGATCCATATGGAAGTGGGCCAGTTTTCCGGCGCAGTGATCGATTCATTGGAATTCGGATTAAAAATTATTTTACAGGAAAAGAATTTACCGGCTGTTAAAATAAATATAGTACCTGTACCGGCAGCAGCAATTTGCGATTGTAAAACGGAATATGAATTGGACTCAATTATGACTGCTTGCCCATCCTGCGGCTCTTTTCAACGGCAAATTACTTCGGGCAAAGATGTTATAATTAAATCGATCGAATTAAAAGATTAATAAATCCATCATATATCAAAACATTTATTGAGTGGCACTCACAGATTAAGGTGTGGGTTTATTGGAATGAGTTATTGAAAAACAATCGATAACATTTCCTTCTTTATCGACTGCCTGAAAAGTTAGAGTTGCCCCTTCAATATTGATTCTACAAAATTCCATAATGTCTTTCTGAACAACCACATAAGGTTGACCGGATTCGGGAGGATATGAGGGAGCCCCACCGCTTCCGGTTGTGACATGCTGCACGCCATCTACCTCTGCCCTGGCATAATAATGATTATGCCCACAAAAAACAACATCGACACCATATTGTTTACATAGGGGCTGAATATATTCCTGGACCTCCTTTGTATTTTTATGCTTCCCACCGGCAGACCATCCAGGTTCATGAAGTACGATAAATTTCCATTGTTTACGGGAATTGGTTAAATCTTTTTTTAACCACCAATATTGAATGGAACCGGGTTTATACCAGGTATACTGATCGAGAATAATCACATGCGCAGGACCATAATCAAAAGACCAGAAAAAGCGGTTATTACTTACATAGGGGTAAGGATAATACCTTCTCAGCATCTTCCCGCTGCACTCATGATTGCCCATACACCCCAATATAGGAAGTTCTGTTTTGAACCTGACAAGATTGGATTGAGTTTTGGGAAAGAAATCATGTTGCCAGGATTTGTCGGTATCCGATTCAGCCCAATCGCCAACATGAAGCAAAAAAGTCTGGTATGCAGGATCATCGGTATAGGTGGCGATCATCTGCCTGGCTAATTCATCTTGAGATTCGGGATGGGTACGGGTATCTCCATAAGCCAGGAATTTCACATTTTGTTCGGTAAGGGTCGGAGCGGAACGAAAATTTCCGGTATACTTCTTCCCATCGACTGTAACACAATAATAATAATGAGTATTGGGGACAAGACCGGAAATTTTATACCGGTGTTGCCGGTAAAATCCATACCCGTTCGATGTTATTTTATGTTCATAGTTATTGGGACTGACCCCCCATTCAAGAACGCATTTTACCCGCGAATCGGTTTGCCAGAGAATAGTCATATTTTCACTATTTCCGCTATAAATCAAATAAGGTCCTTTTTTAATATCTGCTGCTTCAACAACTGCTGTTCGGATGATTATTAAAAATATGACAAATAAAACAGTCTTCAAAGTTTTAATGTTCATGGTTCACATCCTCATATTTTAAATATGATTAATTATAACATTTTAAAAAAAAGAATGTGTGGCTTTTCGAAAAATTAAAAAATATGGGAATTAATGGGAATAATAAATAATTCGATTTATCACATGGTGATATCTCTATATTTAAAAGTAATGACTCATATCTTATTTCTGAACGATATATACTCCCCAAATCTCAGCGAAATCCATTATAATTTGTTTTACACTTTTGGGTTTTATTGGAATATGCTCTCGGGGATTCGTATAGGGATGAAGATGCCATCCCCTTAAATAATCATAATCGATTCCCCAGATTCGATTATTATCTTTTAGTAATGAAAAAGCGATGGTATTTGTTTTTGAGTTATAATATACTTGAAGAAAATGATGATCATCTATAAATGCCTTTCCTTTTAAAATAAATGCTTCTGTATTGAAATCAACATTTTTTACAAATTTAAGGTTTGATAATTCTTCAAGTAATTGATTCAGAAAATATCCTACATCCATTGATTTTTAATTGTACTGTAATGCTCTTTGAGGGTTATTGCTTCTTCCCACTCCCAAAAATCCTCTTCGGATTCAAATGAATAAGGATCCTTTTTGAGAGTGTTATTTTTAATTTGCTTTTTGAGTTCTTCAAATGAAAAGCCCCATTTCTCCTGAAAATCATTAATTGTTTTCTGTAATCGACTCAATTTCAATTCCAGATACTCGGAGAAAATCTGATGAAATGCATCTTCCACACTCCTTGCATAAGTAGCTTTCACCAATGCTTCACTTAATTTTGCAGACATAACGGGCATTTAAATACCTCCAACCAATATACCCTCCATATTTTCAATTTAAATAATAGAATAAATACCGATTATTGTCAACTATTTCGGATTTTTACCATACATCAGGCTCAATTCATATTTTTGAATTCTAAAATTTATTGGATTAAAATCCTCCAATTCAAATCGGAAATACAATAAAGATTTACAGCACAATTACGAAGAAAATCATCCATCAACCACAGTGAACACCGGCCATCGTTTTTATTTCTGAACAGCAAATCGGATTCTCCATCGGCATCGAAATCTCCCACAGCGACAATTTCCCATTCAATGGCAGCAGATGAGAGTGGTTCGATTTCACCGAGGGATGTCCCATCCATTATCCACACGCTATTGGCACCGGTTTGAGAATTTCTCCAAATGATATCGGGTTTCCCATCACCCCTTAAATCCCCTACCCCGCATATGTTCCAGCTTAAATCGGTTTGAGATTGCAATGGGATTTCCTGGGAAAGTTCAACCCCGTTCATGATCCAGATTAAATTTTGACCTGAAACAGAGTTTCTCCAAAGGATATCGGGTTTTCCATCGGAATTGAAATCCCATGTTCCGCAAATATCCCAGGTTACATCTTCCATCTCGGGGAGAAAGGATTCGGAAACCTTTTCATAATTATTCATAAACCAAACAAAATTTTCCCCGGTGGAAGAGTTACGCCATAGGATATCCTCATTTCCATCACTATTAAAATCACCTGTTCCGGTAATTCTTTGGGTAAGATTTGTATTTGCATCGATTTGTTGTGTACTGGGTAATACCCGGGGATCGGCAACAGTTCCATGTTCATCAAGAGAGTGCGTGAGACTGATACAATTAAACCCTCCGGCTCCATAATAACGCCAGATCACATCGTACGTGCCATCATTATCAAAATCCCCGGGAGTGTGTTTTGAAGCAAGTATCGAAAATGGTTCTTCACTGGCGACAGATAATTGAATAAGGGGATCATTTGAAGATAAATGAATCTTATAATCATTGCTTAAAGGTACAGTAGAAGGAATTACCCATACATATTTCCCGGACAAGGCAGAAACACTTTGGGATATGGTCGAATAATACGAACCGCTTTTATATAGTTCTATTTTTAATGTGTCAATTCGGGCTGAAGCCCAGGTTATAACACATTGCGAATTGATTCGGAAATTCTGTCCTCCATTGGGATAATTCAATGTCAATATGGGGGTTTGAATAATAGAAAATATATGACTGGAACTGGATGCGGGAAAATCAGGGGGCACACTTGTCACTCTTACCTGGAACCGGTCACCATTTTTCATCCTATTGGGAATCATAAAGTTATATGTTTTTAAAGAAGCGGGTACATCGGAAGCAATAGTAAGGACAGAGCTTCCTTTATCCAGGAGTTCGATTTTCAATTTGGTCAACCCGATATATTCCCAATCTATTTTACATTGGGAACCCATCACAAATGGTGTACTTCCGGTGGGAGCTGTCACAAGTATATAAGGAGAAGTAAGGGTGGTAGTACCGATAACATCACTGGCTGCGCTTTCGACCTTATTGGAATTCTTATCATGAGGATAAGTGACACTTTTTATTTTAAAATAGTAGGAGGTAGCGGGATTCAGTTCGGTCAATAATAGTGATGAAGCAGATTTGTCTACTGTTTTCCCGACTTGTTGGAAAGGGCCTTCAGAAGATGTACTGCCATATATGAAATAATTCCCTGTATCACCGGTATAGGTTATTGGAGTCCATGAAGCGAGAACCGAGGAAGGAGATGTTGGAGTTACAGAAAAACCGGGAGGAGAAATGGTTTGCGTTTTTGCCCAATCGGAATCTCTTGAGTCAACATAATTTTTCACACTACTATCCGTTGTGTATAAAGCATTATAACCAAAATCGGTCTGGAGCGAGGATAACGAAGTTAAATTTTTAATATTAGCAGGAATGGGTCCGGTTAGCTTATTGGAATTTACTTTCAAGGAATTTAGAGATGTAGCATTTCCTAACTCGGAAGGAATAAGTCCTTCCAGACGATTATAATCAAGATGAAGATAAAACAACCGTTTCAAATTTTGTAATTGTACCGGAATCTCACCTGATAATTGATTGGAGCTAAGCATAAGCCGTTGAAGTAAAGAAAGATTTCCCATTTCAGAAGGTATGGCACCTGTTAGTTGATTTTTGCTTAAATCAATAATAACTAATGCAACCAATTCACCAATCCCGGGAGGTATTTCACCGGATAGTTGATTATTACTCAAATACAAATTTCTAATCGCTTTGAGTTGCATTAAAGAAACCGGAATTTCTCCGGTTATCTGATTTCCCGATAAATTGATATTGGTAACCCCGGAATACCTGCCCCATTGTTGGGGGATAACCCCACTTAATAAATTATCCTGCAAATAAATTCCATCTAAATTTGAACCTTCATAAAATAGAGGAAGTGAACCGGTTAATCGATTGGAAGATAAATTGAGGGATATGAGGAATGGGCACAGATCAAAATGTTCGGGGATACTACCGGATAGCACATTATTAGATAAATCCAGAAATTTTAAGTATTGGCATTTTTGATCAAAAGGAGGAATAGTTCCGGAAATATTATTACTAAAAAAATATACTATCATTAAATTTCCCAACCGGGTGAGTTCAATAGGAAGCTGCCCACTTATTTGATTTTGGCACATATCAAGGTAGATTAATTGAGTTAAATTTCCGATAGAAGAAGGAATAACCCCAGAAAGTTTATTACTATATAAACGGATATTTGTTACATGATGGTTGGAAATATAAAGTCCATACCAATTATTCTCTGTACCTCTGTCGTTAAAATCGCCATTGGCTTTCTTCCAGTTCGTTTTATTTGTCCAATTATCACCATTTAAATTATTATAAATATCGATAAGAGCGGTTCTCTCCGATTCAGGGATATTGGCGATATTAAACAGATTATCGGATGTATCACTTATTGTATTATCGCTACTGGACACCCGTATAAGCGCTTGAGGGGAAATGACACCGGAAACAGTCCATAAATATGTTCCCATATTAGAAAATGAACTATTAATGGTTACCCAGGAGCTTCCATTATTAGTGGAGTACTCAATTTTAACCGGATTGATATTACCGGTATTTTCCCAGCTTATAAAACGTGTTTCGCCGATTGCCCAGATTTCTCCTCCATTTGGAGATTTGACGGTAATGGAAGGAGTAATTTCATTTTTATAAACGGCGGTAATGCTTCGATTGTTTGTCACAGCAACCTGGATAGAGGTTCCCTGTACAGTAACACCATCGATAATCCACTTGACAAAATCCCTTCCATTAAAATTAGCAGGGGCAGAAATTGAGACGGTTGCTGCTGAAGTATAATTACGTGAAAAAGGTGTGAGGCCATCACCGTTATTATTTATATCCAAGGGAGTAAGAGTTATTGGAACGGTATTATCGGGAATCGAAGCAATAGATAATACATAATCGGCGGATATAATGGCGGATATTTCAGCGCTATTAAGGCTGGTTACAGTGGAATAATTATAAAGATAATATTTGTCGGAAACAGTTCTAACAACAAAGTAATAGGGAACCATAAATGTTAAACCGTTTATTGTTAAACCGGTAGATGTTTTATTAGAAGTAGAACCTGCTAACGTATAAGGTCCACCTGGATTGGTACTCATCAACACTTGATACCTACCGGGGCCTGCGGAGAAAGTAATGGGTGTCCAGTTTAATGTAATCGAATTGGAACCGCTTACGGACGCAGTAATATTACCGGGGGGAATGGTCTGGGTGGTATTCCATGTGGAATTCTTTTGAGCAAGAAATGCAAGTATGTAAGGATCGGTAATATCCATGGCATTAAGTGTTGTTA
>JAKAGC010000777.1 GCA_021817755.1 Acidobacteriota bacterium
ATGTCCACGACGCCGAAATCAATGCCAACTTTTCGTGTGTAAGTTCCGATTGTGACAAGGGCACCGGAAGAGATATGATGGTTATAAATATCAACAAAATTCAGATCGGTAAGTAGATCTCCATTCATTAGTAAAAAATGATCGGGGAGGTTCTGAAGTAGTTTAAGGGGAGCAATGGTTCCGAGGGGTATTTGCTCCATAGAGTATTGAATATTCACACCGAATTTATCGCCATTACCGAAATAAGCCATAATCAATTCAGCCATGTGATTGACACATAAAGTGATATCACGAATCCCATAGCGTTTTAATTGATTGATAAGAATAGCCAGGATTGGTTTTTCTCCCACTGGAGCCAGTGGTTTAGGTAAAACATAAGTGTACGGTTTTAACCGTGTTCCTTTTCCTCCTGCAAGAATGATCGCTCTCATCGGTCTTCTCCTTAAGGAAGTTTAACCGGGTTCACCTCATATGAGATAAACCCGGATTGTATTTAAGATAAAATCACCTTTTATTCTACTGTTACGGATTTGGCCAGGTTTCTGGGTTTGTCAATATCGCGGCCTTTTTCCCTGGCGATATAATAAGCAAAAAGTTGAAGGGGTATGATATTCAAAACAGGCTGGAGGATGGGTATGGTTCTGGGAACTGTAATAATATCGTCGGAAATATCTATAACCTTTTTAACACCTGGGTTTGTAATGGAGAGAATTTTGCCGCTTCTGGCTTTAATTTCCTGCATATTACTAATCATTTTATCGAGAGTAAGATCATCTGGAGCAATAGCAACTGTAGGGAAGTTTTTATCGATAAGTGAAATAGGACCATGCTTCATTTCGCCGGCGGCGTAGCCTTCAGCGTGAACATAAGAGATTTCTTTTAATTTAAGAGCTCCCTCGAGAGCAGTGGGATAATTGAAAAGTCTGCCGATATAGAGGAAATTTTTATATTTAGCGTATTGAAGAGCTATTTTTTCAATTTGAGGTGCCTCTTTAAGAATCTCACGAACCTGTCCGGGTAATTTGAGTAAGGCATCGGTAATTTCGCTTCCCTCGATGAAGGAAACACCCTGATATCTGCCGATAAGAAGAGCCATGAGGGTAAGTATTACCAATTGGGAAGTGTAAATCTTGGTGGAAGCAACTCCGATTTCCGGCCCTGCGTGATTGTAAACACCGGCATCGGTGATCTGGGCGATCGAAGTTCCGACGGCATTCACAATTCCTAAGATCAATGCGCCTTTTCGTTTAGCTTCTTTTATGGCGGCGAGAGTATCTGCGGTTTCCCCGGATTGAGAGAGTGCCAGTACGGCAATTTCTTCATTTAATTTTAAGCGTCTGTACCTGAATTCGGAAGCGAGTTCGACTTCAATGTTCAATTCGGTGAGGTGTTCGAAAATATACCGGCCCAGGAGCCCGGAATAATAACTGGTACCACAAGAGACGATAATCAGTTGTTTGGTGTTTTTAATCCGGTCGATTACGGGTTCAAGACCACCGAGTTTTGAAACCCCTTCACCTTCTATAAGTCTTCCACGCATGGCATTTTCAAGGCTTTCGGGTTGTTCGAAAATCTCTTTTAGCATATAATGTTCAAATCCGCGTTTATCCTCTTTATAATCATTAGATTCGAGGATTTCAACTTTTTTATCGAGGGTTTCATTGCTGAGATTTTTGATATAGTAGTCATTGGGAGTAAGAACGGCAATTTCATCATCGCTGAGATAGACCATTTTATTCGTGTAAGGGGCGAGTGCGTTTGAGTCGGAGGCAGCAAGACATTCGTTTTCCCCGACACCTATGATGATAGGGCTTCCACGTTTGGCGATTAAGATTTTATGATCGACATCGGAGTGAATTACGGCAATACCGAAAGTTCCGCTGAGTTTCTGGACGGTTTTTAAAACGGCGTTTTCAAGGTTTCCACCACAAAGCGTGAAAAATTCTTCAACAAGGTGGGCAATGACCTCTGTATCGGTTTCGGATTTGAAAACGTGTCCTTTACGGATTAAATCTTCTTTTATTTCCTTGTAATTTTCGATGATTCCATTATGAACGACACCGATTTTTCCGGAGCAATCGGTTTGAGGATGTGCATTAATATGGGAGGGCTTACCGTGAGTGGCCCAGCGTGTATGTGCAATACCGTAAGTGGCATCTATATCGATGCCTTCCATTTTATTTTCCAGTTGGAAAACTCTTCCTTTGGTTTTTACAATGATATTCTTACGAACTTTATTTGATTTTGATTTCCCGGGTTCGGAAACTACGGAGAATCCTGCGGAGTCGTAACCGCGGTATTCCAATCGTTTCAATCCGTTAATCAATATTGGAACAGCTTGTTTTTTTCCACAATAGCATATAATTCCACACATGGTTGGTTCTCCGTATATTACTCGAAATGGGTATAATGAGATTTTCCTATAGGATACACATTAAAACCGATACGGTGGAGTTCTTTTAAGTCGAGTATATTTCGGCCATCGAAGATAAATGCGGGCTTTTTCATTGAATTTAACAAACGTTCATAATCAAGGGTTTTAAAGTGATCCCACTCAGTCACCAGAGCAATAGCGCTAGCATCTTGTGCAGCTTTATAGGGATCGGGTTCATAAATAATATTACCGTTGTAATCTTTTAGATCGATCATCGCGTTCGAGAGAGCTTTGGGATCAGTGATTGCAACGGTAGCGCGTTCTTCCA
>JAKAGC010000062.1 GCA_021817755.1 Acidobacteriota bacterium
CCATGAAAAACAGGATTAAAATTGACCTGGGCATGAGCCCGCTCACGAACATAAAGTGTTACGGTATTCAAGGACGCAACCCAAAAATCCCTCTCTTTAATGGATTCAAGATTTTTTTTAAACTGGTCAAGCTTAATAAATCCATACCCTTTTTCATCTCCGATTGCATGATAAGTAAGAATGATCCACGCGGTTTTATTGAGTGTTTGATCAAGATATGGAATCAACTGTTGATTTGTTCCGACACATTTTTCACAATTGGAAAACGAATGGTCCTGCATAACAAGTGTGGGAAGTGCAAACCAATTTGGAGGCTCTTTTTCTTGGTCAGAAACAAGGTAAGGCTGAGTCATAAATTTACTGTAATGTAACCTTCCACTTAAAAACCCTGAATCTGCTAGAGCTTTCTGGGTAGTTGGGGCATTGCCTGCTCCACGGGGATATGAATATGCTACGGGATGCAATCCCCACTCTTTCATCTTTTGATAACATTTTTGAAACGAATTTAAGGCTTGCTGATAAGTGAACTTATCATGATTATCATGCTTATGACCATGACCGAAATACCCAAACCGGGGGGGAACGATCTTTTTTAAAAGGTAATCCAACAAGGCAGGATTTCGAGAGTAATCATATGTTATGATTTCATAATCTATGGTTAATTGGTTTTCAATTATAAGATTATTTACAATTCTATTGGATTTGGAAGCAGGATCGCCATCATCATAGGTAAGTGTAATGGCTGCGGTATGATTATTATACCACTTAGCGATAAGTGGGACGGGAAGAGATTGACTGGAATTTCCAACGACAGTGACTATCATAAACAATACTAAAAAAATAAATAGGTTTGAGTTCTTCATTTTGCAGATTTTAACGGATATTGGGAGGTATGTCAACTAAGGAGGGGGAATTTTCATGGGAGTATAATTACTGGGATGCTTTTATAAAGAAGTTTTTTGGGGTAGTTGGTTTTTTATATTTCTCAACGAAATTGGCAAGAGGCTTTTTTTTAATAGATTCTTGTAGATTCTAAAAAATTTGTGCCCGATTTGACAAGAGAATACTCATTTGTACTGCATGGATTAAGGATATGGGATTTATTGAATTGGTTTTGAGCGCTACGGATTGAATATTGAATGTATCCTTATCGAGATCTATTGTTGCCTGGGATGTTTCATAAATGTATGTGTTTTCTTTTAAAATGAGTCTCTGGAATTCTGTTCCATTTTTAAATCGAATACAGGGGAAGGTACTCTGGGATTCAAAAAAATATGCACTCTCCTCAGCTTGAAAACTTTCGTGAGTCAAACAAATTTTGGGTTTATCTCTGAATGGAGCTCCGGCTGTTGGGCAAAAGGTTTGACAGTTTCCACATTGATTACAAAAATCAGCGATATTGACAACCTGGTAAACCTGCTTTAACTGAAATGGCTGATCTTCCTCAAGGTGATAGTGGAGGGCTTCATGACTATCTGGTATTACTTTTTTCAATTTGTACTCTATGGGCTGAATTTGATATGCAACATTGGCACGGTTGGGGCAAAGGGTAACACAAACATTACAGACATCATCACACATTAAACACCGCTGTGCTTCTTCTTGGATTGCATACTGGGAATCCTGGTTTTCCGGAACTAAAGATGAATAAACACGATAAGCGGCTTTTTTCTGGTAATATGAAAGAGGATACTGGGGTGAATGGGAAATGGGTTTCTCCTGTTGGGGAGATATTAAATCAGCAGCTTTCAGGCCATCGGCTACACCGGTTATTATATTGGCGGGGCCACGGAGGGCATCACCGCCTATTAGCACACTGTGGGAATGAGGGCTGGCGGATGTTCGGACATCAGTTATGGGTGTATCCTGGATAAAATCGAGTTTTACGAGTTGACCGATAGCGGTAATGACGGCGTGGGCTTCTATCTGAAACTCTGAATGATCTATTTTTATGGGCCTTCGCCTATTGCTTTGATCGGGTTCACCGAGTTGCATTTTACAGCACGTGACACTTAATGGAAAGGAATCATGGGTTAATTGGGGGGTCTGAATGGCAAGGGGTGCGGTTAGTTGTTGAATGGTAATACCTTCGTGAAGGGCTTCTGCGATTTCTTGGGGATCAGCGGGCATTTCTTCTAATGTACGGCGGTATAAGATGATGACCTGTGAATCTGGATGAGTAAGGAGCCTTCGGGCAGTTCGGGCGGCATCGATGGCACTGTTGCCACCTCCGACTATGAGAATTTTTAGTGCTTTGTCGGAAGAGACTTTTTTTGAAAAAATGGGAGTTTGACTGGTAAAAAGGGTTTGTATTGGGGGAAGATTGGGATTATCCTGAAGAGTTTGGATTTGATGGGAAAATACAAGACGGCTGATTTTAAGAAATGTGAGTGCATCGATAACATAGGGGGAATCTTCATTGGGGATATTCAACCGGGTACTGATGGAAGCACCTACGGCTATGTATATATGAGAATATGTTTGACGTAAGGTTTGAAACATTTCCTGATTTATTTTTTGATTGTAAAAAATTTGAACGCCTAGGGCCTGAATGCGTTGGATATCGATTTGAATATCTTGGGGGGAGATACGAAAGGGGGGGATGACATGAGATACTGTACCGCCGGCTATATTGGTGGCTTCGTATATATGAACGGTTACCTGACGAAGGGCAAGATAATAGGCACAAGAAAGCCCTGAAGGGCCGGCGCCAATGACAGCTACCTTAATGTTTGAAGCTTTTTTTGAGAGGTGGGGTGGCTGAGATTGGCCGTGAGTAAGGGCAAAATGTTTAATCTGGCGAATATGAAGAGAATTATCATAGTTCTGGCGGGTACAACGGTTTGTACAGGTGTGATCACATACTTTAGCGGTAGTGGATGGGAGAGAATTGGTTTGAAGGATTACATTAAGAGCATCATGATAATTGCCTGCTGCGACATGAGAAATATAGAGTGGGACATCCTGGTGAGCGGGACAGGTATATTTACAGGGTGCAGAAATACAATCAAAGGGAGTGAGAGGACGTGTGGTTTTTATGGAACTACCGGGAAAATAAGTTTTTAGATATGGGCTATGCTGGGGGTGGATAATGTGTTGGGCATACTGGTTAAGATTTTCGAGCTGAGCTTTATATAAATCTTTGGTGCGATTGGTGTTCATTTTCAATATAAATTGATGGATATCTGAGGCATCATTTTCTTTGAAAGCTTTTCGAATGTGCTGAATATATTGAGGGATACGACCATATCCACCGGGCTTGAGTAAATCGGAACAAATCGTAACGGGTTTGAGACCGGATGCGAGAAGGGGAACAACATTGAAAGCATCGACACCTGCGGAAAAAGAAATATCGAGCTTACCGTGGAACTGCTCTTGCAATGTTGCAGCGAGGTTAATACTGATGGGATGAAGGGCTCTTCCGCTCATATAAACGACTGGTTCATTTGGAGGGAGAACCTGGGAAGAATTGAGGGTCTCAAGGGTATTGGTGAGTTTTAGGCTAAATTGGACCTGGTTTTGTTGGGCGAGTGTTTGAAGTGATTGAATGATCTTTATTGCATCATCATATTTTAAATCATGCTGGAATGCCTGATCTGGGACTTGAGTTTTGAAACGGAGTCGTGTATTGAGTATATCTCTTACTTTTTGGGGACCTAAGAGAGTGGGATTCAATTTGATTGTGGTATGATATTTTCGAACCTGGATTAAATAACTGGCAATTTTTTCGATTTCATCAGGGGGGCAACCGTGCATGGTGGATAAGGTGACATTGCGGGAAATGGTATCGGGGATATGGATATCTTTTATCTGTGGATAAATACTGGAAAGACGATCGAGTTTCTCCTCTTTTTGCTGTTTACAGTTTTCCATTTGGTCGAGAAACGATTGAACGTTGGCGTTTTGAATTCCCTGGAAGTTGTACCCGATACTGATATTAAAAATAAAACCTCTTTCTTCTTGATTATGGGGGTGAAGTTTATGTTGAAGAGCATGAAGCAGAATCCAGGCATCGAGGTATTGATTAAAGGATTGTTGGATTAGCAATTCCTGGGACCATTCGCAGTTATAGCCTTCGTCCTGTGCATAAATACAGGGTTTGGAAACAGATAATTCATCGAGAGTTTGGATGGTTTTTAATTCGATATATCGAGCGCCGGTGAGCCAGGCGGAGATAATGTTTTGGGCGAGTTGAGTATGGGGGCCTGCGGCAACTCCGAGAGGGGTTTGGAGTGTTTCTCCGTATCGTTGCATTTTAAATGGATCTTGGGGATGGGGGGTAAAGAAAAGTTCACGAGATATGCCGAAGATTTGTCCTGATTTTTCTTCTTCTATTATATGTTTCCACAACCGTTCTATTGGTATATTAAAAAATTTATCGCTCATATTTTTTTCCTCAGTGTGAATATTATAGCAGATTTTTGAATTTATGGTATGGGGTTTGAGGCTGATAATAAATGATTGGTTATTGGAGTTTCACAATTTACCATTAATTTCTTCATGTTGAAGATATAATTGCCTGGATTTTATCTCTTTGCAATTTTCTTGGCCGGACAAAAATTATTGACGTATAACCGATGAATATAAATTTAGAGACAATCTATTTTGTTTCGGAAATTCTATTGACAAAATACCTTTAGAGGTGATAAATTTATAATGGGATGAAAAATACAGATACATGTCCAAAACAACTAAACGCCATCGATTTTTTCTGTGGTGCCGGTGGTATGACTTTTGGCCTTAAACTTGCGGGTATAAATGTTCTTGCTGGAATCGATATCGACGAGGAATGCCGGGAAACTTACGAATTGAACAATCAAAATTCTATTTTCATTCATGCAGATATAAAAAAACTAACCGAAACCGATCTTCAAAATAAAATCGATATCAAGAGAAACGATGACTCAATGATTTTTATCGGATGTAGTCCGTGTCAATACTGGACAAAGATCAATACGCACAAAAAAAAATCAACTGAAACCAAAAACCTGCTTAATGAATTTCGCCGATTTGTAGACTATTTCAGGCCCGGTTATATATTTATAGAAAATGTACCTGGACTATCGGGGAAAAAAGAGGAGAGCAACCTCTCAACATTTCTGGAATTTCTTGAAATAAATGATTATAAATATGATTTTAGTATTATTAATTCAAATCATTACGGAGTCCCCCAAAACAGAAAAAGATTTATTCTCATTGCTTCGCGGGTTCTGAAAAATATTAAAATACCTCCCCCGGTAAAAGATGACTCATTGGTGGTAAAGAATTTTATCGGAGAACATAAAGGATTTTCAAAAATAGAAGCTGGCTATAAGGATGAAACAAACAATCTTCATACCGCAGCTTCTCTTTCCGAGAAAAATTTATTGAGATTGAAAAAAACACCTCCTGACGGAGGTAACCGGTGGTCCTGGAAAGACGACCCCGAACTTCAGATAAATGCATATAAAGGGAAAGACACAATTTTCCGTGATGTTTATGGTCGAATATACTGGAATAAACCGGCTCCGACTATCACAACGAAATTCATCCGAACATCCAGCGGTCGATTCTCTCACCCGGAAGAGCATAGAGGGCTTTCATTACGGGAAGGTGCAACATTACAAACATTTCCGAACGAATATGTCTTCAGGGGGCCGAACATCGATTCCATAGCAAGACAGATCGGCAATGCGGTTCCGCCTCAATTGGCAAGATGTATAGGATGCGCTTTGCTAAAGGAAACAATAAATGCCGACATTTAGAGCCAGGGCCAGAGCTGTCGATTTATTAGGGAAAGGACAAATCGCCGACTTACCTACCGCCATTTGCGAATTATGGAAAAACGGCTATGACGCTTATGCCGATGAATTGAATTGCCACTTATATCTGAAAGGTTATAAAGACATTTCGAATCCGCTATTCATTCTTTCAGATAATGGCTCGGGGATGAATGCGGAAGATATTAATGAAAAATGGCTCATTCTTGGAACCGATTCCAAAAAAAGAGGCGACAATCCTCCATTGTTCGGGAAACCGAAACGAATTCCCATGGGTGAAAAAGGTATCGGCAGACTTTCGGTAGCTTACCTGGGCAACCGGATGTTGATGCTGACTAAAAAACAAAATGAACCGTGCACTGCTGTTTTCATCAATTGGGCGATCCTGGAAAATTTCAATCTTTACCTGGATGGATTGAATATTCCTATCAAAGAATTCCGGGATGCCAAAGATTTCGATCATGTTTTCAAAGACCTTTTAACCGGCTTTATGGAAAACCTTAGAAAAGGAAATTGGGAAGAACACCAGCCTCTGGTCGAAAAAATCGAAAATGAAATCAATCAAACCGTTTTCCCGGATTTTATAAAGAGTGATATTCTCCCAACATTTTTATTACCGGATTCTCACGGGACATTTTTTATTATTATCGATCCACACGAACAACTTTTATTACTTTCGGAAGAAAGCAGGATAGAGATTTCCGTTAATTCTCAAACCAACTATCTGCGATCATCACTCAGCGGATTATACGATGGATTCAGAGAAAATAACGATATCGGGACTCATTTCTGGATGCATGACAATAAAGGAAAATATGACCTGATTGCCCGACAGAACTTCTTTACCGAAGAGGATATCCGAATTGCCGATCACTGGCTTGAAGGTGAATTCGATTCAACAGGATTCTTCAAAGGTGAATTGCAGGTATTCAATACGATTATTCCCCATACATATCGCCCCAGGCGCGCTCCGGGAGAGACTCCTTACGGACCCTTCAAAATCAAATTCGGGGTTATTGAAGGCCTTGACAGGAGCAGTAAATTATCATCGGAACAATGGCAGACAATGAACAAAAAAATGGCAATATACGGAGGATTGTATATTTATAGAGATAAATTCAGGGTGCTTCCTTATGGACGTACTGAGTACGATTTTTTAAAATTCGAGGAAAGAAGGACAAGAGGTGCTTCTTATTATCAATTCAGCCACCGGAGGATATTCGGATTTATCGAAATATCCAGGAACAAGAATCCCAACCTGATCGACAAAGCCGGTAGAGAAGGATTTATCGGTAATAAATCATTCAGAGAATTCGTCGAAGACCTTATCGGTTTTTTTATCGATCTTTCCGTCAGATACTTTCGGACAGTTGCATCGGGAGAGACGCCTACTTTAAGAGAGCAGCAAGTCGAAGCCATACAGAAGCACAATGAACGCATTCTTAACCTGGAAAAAAGGCGGTCGAAACTAACACGCGCCGGTTTTGACAGGGAATTGAAACAAAATATAGAACGCCTCGATGTATTGGACCCGGAATTAAGGGAATTATATAATAAACTTGACGAAGAATCACGGAAATCCGAAATCACATATAATCATATCGAAACCGTATTCAGTGAAATTACTGCAAAAAAATCGGAATTTAAAAACCTGAAAATAGTCAAACCCAAACGAGTTAATATTACCCAATCCCAGGAAAATAAATTTAATAATTACAATCTACGGTTGGGTAATTCATTGATTATACTGGATAATTGCGACCGCTTGATCGAGGAAATAAACAAACGGTTAACCGAAGAATACCTGGTAACGGAATTCCATAATAAATCCGCGCAACTTAAAAAGGATATCGGTCAATCGGTTCGAAATTTTAAAAAGCGATATTCGGAAGCTGTAAAAAAACTCGAACAGGAAATCGATACCGACCGCCAGGCCTTCGAGGATTTATTCGATGAAAAAACCCATCCCATTGTTCCAACCGGTTCCGAAGAGAAAGGAGACCTTGAAAACAGACTTGTTTTGCTTGAAAAGATACATCTTGCGATAAAAGAAGAATTGGAAGAAAAATACGATAGTTTCGTCAAACACGTGGAAAATCTGACGTTTGGTATCGATGATGATTTTCTTGTGGGTTGGTACAAAGAGCAGTATGAAAAAATCGAAGAAAAAGTCGAAGCCATGCAGGAACTGGCGCAATTGGGTGTTGCCATCGAAATAATCGATCACCAATTCAATGTTCTCTATTCCGAAATGGCTGATGCCATCGATTTTTTCAAAAATTATGCTGATAAAAATGCGGAAGTAAAAGACAACTTTTCTCAATTGAAAGAATCCTTTCAGCATCTTGAGAGCAACCATCATTTATTGACACCGCTTTACAGGACGACCCGCAGAATAAAATCGGAAATATGGGGGAAAGATATTATAGACTATATGAAGAAATTTTTCGCAGACAACCTTCGAAAATACCGGGTATCTCTGACTTCGGACAGATCATTCGATAACTATTGCATTTATGGATACGAATCCGTGATAAAACCGGTTTTTATAAATATAATCAATAATGCCTTCTTTTGGCTAATACCTGTTAAAGACAGGAAAATACACCTTGCTTACGAAGATGGAAAAATATTGATTATGAATTCCGGAGAACCCATCGATCCTTCCTACAAAGAAGATATCTTCACGTTGTTCTTTACTCGAAAACCTGCGGGCAGAGGAATCGGACTCTGGATTGCAAGAACCAATCTAAGGGCTCATGGTTTTGATATAAATTGCACTTTCGATAAAAAATATAATAGATTAAACGGGGCCTGTTTTGTGATAGAGCCTTATGATAAAAAAAGGGAGAAAGATGAGTTATGATTCCGTAGCCAACGAAATCGTTTCAAATTCCATCCGGTCTGCGATTTGTATCGATGACGAAAATGTCGGGCCCTATGACGATGTAGAGAAGAAAAAAAGGGATAAATCAAAACAACTCTGGGAATCATTCAAAAAAAGTAATTGCAGCCTGGATATTTATACTTTTAAAGATTATTCTCAATTGCAGAAAGAGTCGGAATTCATTTTTAAGAACCGGGACTTAATGATCCTGGATTGGGAGCTGTCCAATGAACAAGGCCAGGACAAATTCAAAGATACGCTCTATATTTTGAAAGATGCGGTCGAAAATCCCGGATTGGCTTTCGTTTTAATTTACACAAAAGTATCCGGAAACGGGTTAGACGGCATTGAGATGCAGATTCGTTCCTATTTCAACCAAAAAAACACTAGTATGGAAGAAAGAGACCAAAAATACTTCGAACTCCTCTCATCTCTCAATGATGAATTCTTTTTCAAAGAAACCGGCGATAATATCCCGGACAGTGCTGAGACATTTTTTAAAGAGATAGAGATACAAAATGCCTTTGGAGACTTTTTTATGAAAGGGCCAGCGGATGAAGCAATAAAAGAGTTTAAAACTTTAATCAGAAAATATTTTCATGATAATACAATCGGCGGCAAATTTTACAAACTCTTCGAGGAAAAAATCACGAAATTATACAATTGTAATACCCTCTTTGAAGGATGCGAGCAATTGGAATTTCACCTTAAAAAAACATTTATTGCAGAAGAATTACTTCCTTCGTCTCTATACTGCCATAAAATACATAACCGTACTCATGCACTATGGAGTAATAATACATACATTATTATTTTTAATAAAAACGAATTTACTCCGAAAAAAGTATACAAGGAATTTTCCGAGTCTCTTTATAAAAAACCCGGGAGTATAATGACATTAATTTCCCTTGAGATGAAAAACAATTTTAAAGAGAATTCGGCGAAAGTCGGGAAAGATTTGCTGGCTGTAGATGAGCTTGCATTTTTCCATCATCATGGAACATTGAAAGATAATGAAGAGTTTTACGATTTCTTAAGAAATAACTGGAAACACCAGGTGGCTTTGTTTCATTTGAATTCGGATTTAAAAATATTCCCTGTATTGGAAGAGTATATCAAAAATAATCATATCAATGAGCAAATCGATAAAAAGAAGAAAGGAAGCAATCCGGATTGTTTCCGAAAAGAACTAGCCAGATTAAATTACCAATACTCGTTCCACCATGCTGTAAGGAAAGAAAAAGACTATCTACGATTCGGAGATATTTTCAATATCAGGGACTCGGCGGAATCCAAATCCACCAGAACCGATAAATATCTATTGAATATCACCGCTCATTGCGATTGTCTGAGACCTACAAAGATCTATTACCATTTCCATTTTGTACGCGGACAAAAATACAATTTAAATAACGCATTGGAAAATGCAACAAGCGATAATCATTGTTTTTCATTTTACTTTCGAGATAATGAACCACTCTGTATATCCTGGGATACCAAACCCTTTACGATTTACATACCGGAAACAAATCGTTTTTTTTCTCCCGAATCCTCGATAGAAATAAATATCGATAAAGAAACGAAATTTCTTTGCTATGAAGGGATGTTGTTGGAGAATTATGCACAAAGAATCGCCAATAAATCATTCGCTCATGCCGCACGAGTCGGAATAGACCTTTTGGAATGGAAAGTAGAACATAAAAAATAAATATTTCTATGGACATTTATCCTGAAATAAAAAGAAGTGAAATAATGTCAAAGATTTCCGGGAAAAATACCAAACCGGAGATGGACATCAGGAAATTCTTATTCTCAAAGGGGTTCAGATACCGAATCGATGACAATAGATATCCGGGAAGGCCGGATATCGTTTTACCGAAATTTAAAACTTCGATATTCATTCATGGATGTTTCTGGCATGCTCATCCCGGATGTAAAGCCGCAACCCTGCCGACCACAAGGAGTGCATTCTGGGAGAAAAAGATAAATAATAATAAATTAAGAGATGAACGGAATATCGAAGAATTGAGAAAGAACGGCTGGAATGTTATTACTATATGGCAGTGCGAAATAAAAAATATGGCATCAAGAAAAAACCGATTGGAAAAATTGCTCCTGGAAATCACAGATAAAAGCTTTAACAGCGAAAACTCTAACGATCACTAATAAAATATTCACATTAAATTCAATCATATTAGATTTCTGTACTACTCAAAGAGAAAAACAATATTTTTTAATGTTATCCAGACATAAAAATAAAACTAATATTTTAAAATATTTCCACTCTAAATTAACAATTTATACGATCGGATTAGTCTTCATTCCTATTCCTATTAGCTAAAGAATATTGAAAATCAATTTTTTTTAGATAAACATTAGTATAATACACTACTACAATTCCTCTTTTGGGTTTTGTGCAGCTCCTTTATATACTTTGTAATTAATATAAAAAGACGAATTCTTTTTTAATTCAATTATGTTTCTTCGTGCTGGGTGACAATTTTTACACTAGAAGATGCACCGATCCTATCTGCTCCGGCATCGATCATCTTTAATGCATCCTCACGGGTACGAATCCCACCG
>JAKAGC010000778.1 GCA_021817755.1 Acidobacteriota bacterium
GTGGATTAACGCCCAGGCTTTGATATATTCGTCGGCAGATTGTTTCAACTTGAGTTCCTGCGACCATTCGACGTTGTAACCTTCATCTTCCATATCGATGCAGGGGCGCGGAATTTCCAGTTCATCCATGATTTGGACGGTTTTCAGTTCGATGAAACGCCCGCCGGTCAGCCAGGCGGAGAGGATGTTCTGAGTCAGTTGTGTGTGCGGCCCGGCTGCCGGACCGATGGGCGTACCCAATTCCTGGCCAAAAAGGTCCGGGATTACGTAGGGGGCTGATTTGGATGGATGGTAAAAATGTGTTTTCGGGATGCCAAAAATCGAATTCGAAGTCTCTAATTCTTTCAAAATCCAATCAAGCAATTGTTCAAAAGGTAAACCGCGCATAAAATGGGGGACCGCCTTTATTTTTAAAGATTAAATTTTTGAAATTACAAAAAATTGATTATATTGTATATCATATTTCTCGTAGATTATTAGTTAAATATTTAGGTTTGGACTATGCCGTTTCCAACATATTTTAACTCACTTGATAAGATAATTGTCGTGACTAAAAATAATGGAATTTTCATTCATATTGCAGAGCATTTTTTGACTTCATAATAATCAAAACCAGTCTACCATCGGTGAATTTACGATTTTATTTTCCCTTATTATTTTTCGATAAATAAAATTTTCTGGATAATATTTTTAATAACGATATTGATGTGATTGTAAACATCTTTATTGGAAAAACGAATTATTTGATACCCTTGACTCTCTAGAAACTCGGTTCGTTCTTGGTCATAATCTTTTTGTTGGGCATGAGACTAACCATCGATTTCGATTACCAGTTTTACTTGAGCGCAATAAAAATCAACTATGTAATCTCCTATCGGATGCTGACGACGAAATTTTCACCCGTTAGTTTGCCTGCTTCGCAAATATAACCATAGTTTTACTTCCGCTTCAGTCTGTGGTTGGCGAAAATGCCGAGCTCGCTCACGAATTTCAGGATGAATTCGACGCATTAGTTAACCCTCACCCCAATCCCGATTTATCAAAGATATGGTATCGGGGAAGCCCTCTCCCTGTGAGGGCGAGGGCTTCTGACTCCTCTCCCCGAAGGGTTTAAGGGCGGACAGCATGATAAAAACCGTAAAGAATTAATGAAACTAAAGGAAGAAAAATACCTAAAATAAAAGGAATGAGTGTTTTTTTATTTCATATGCAAAATAAATAGAATATTAATAGTACTGGCTCCCAAAAGAAACCTTTTATTCCGAAAAATAAGGAGCATTATGAACTTCCAGACGGAATCTTTCCATACAACCCAATGAAAAAACTTATGTTTTTCCTATTACAAACTCCTTAATTAAATAATCAGAATCGAAAATATGATCACCTTATGATGGACGAACATAGGGTTTAAATGCAAAAACGAAAGCCTTTGCATGGTGGGTACGAATCTGGACAGACCAATTTGGAGCATCCCAATCCGATAAGGTCAGGGAAATTTGAGGAATATTAGCACAGTGAAACCATCTGGCAATTGTGTCTAATCCATGTTGAAATATACTCAACTTTCCATCATGAGGTCGTGTATGTCGGTTTCCGGTGGGTGGTTTACTCAAGATTTGCTCAGATTTCCAGGTACCCACCATCAAGATAATCCAGGTAGCTATAGCCATTCCTACTAATAAGCGTTCCATATGATCTAAATCTCTAACCTGGCCTTGCTCCCAGCGCCAACCATATGTTTTAAAATCCCGAAATGTACACTCTATCGGAAATCGTTGTCGATATATATGAATTATTTCCCAGCCAGGTTTCATATTACTCACTAAACATAATGCCTTCTTGTGCCGCTTACCCCAATAAACCACAACACTCGCATCTCTCCAGCCGGCTTTCTTGAATACTTCCCCTCGTAATTTTTTTCTTTCCCCCCTGAAACGGACTAATTTTGCTATTTGCTTTTTTTCCCCCATTCTATCCCTACACAATGTCTGATCCTGTACTCGAACTACCCAATTCCAGCCTTGTTCTTCAACTAAATCTGTAAAAGCCGGTGATCCAAAAGCTCTATCGGCAATTATCGTTATGTTACCTTTACATCTTTCAGGTATGATCGTAGCCGCTTTTTTCAATAATTCTCTAATCCGATCCCAAAACCTTTCCCCTTTTAAGGGTGTATTAGCTGGCCATATTGTCCATACCAGGGGAAGTGTTCGTCCTCGATACCAAATATTGACACTTACCATCACGATATGATCTTCTTTCGTCGTCGGATCCAGTATGAGTATCAATTTTTGGGGTTGCCCAAGCGCTAAATAATGACGCGCCATGGGATAAAAACAATATTCTGCTGTTATTTCAGGATCGTTTTCCATCCGACGGATTTGTCGCTCTACACTATCTACTTGCGCATCCCCTAAACCAAGTTTGCAGTACGCTCTGGCTACCTGCGATGGCCCTCCATGTTTCCCATCCATTGTCCCAATTACGTACTTAGATAATCGATCCTGTGAGCTTTTATCTACTTTTGGGTCAACATTTTCACTAATAATTGCTGTCGTTTTTTGGTATACTTCTTTTGCTGACATGTTTGTATCCTCCAACTGGCATATTGCCAGAATGATGCCATGTCAGCATTTCTTTTCCTTTTCTTTTTCTACCTGTCCGCCCTTGAACCTGGGCGGGAAGGGAGGGAAAAA
>JAKAGC010000779.1 GCA_021817755.1 Acidobacteriota bacterium
ATTATCCAGATCAAGGAACATAATCCCTAATTTTAATTTATTTCGTTCACTCCGGTGAATTTCCAGCCCAAGACGATCATTGAGCAAATTCCTGTTTGGTAATCCTGTAAGAGAATCGTGATATGCCTGGTATTCGAATTTTATATATTCCTGTTTAGCGTTGTGTAAATCTTCCAGATCAAGGAAATATCCCAAATAAAATGCATTCTCATTTTTAAGTGAAGGTAATACAATAAAATATTGAAAAATGCGATTTGAGTTATTATTTGCGTGAAGAATACGAAGCGTTCCTAAAATAGACTTATTTTCTAGCAAATCGGTTTCTGTTAAATCAATCCTTGATGTTAATGAAATAAAATCTTCATTGAAGATTATGTCGCTAAGCGATATCTTTCCCTCTTCAAAATCCTGAAAGCGATACCCCATTCGTGTAATATTCGAAGAAATATAATCTATTTTACCACTGCTTTTATGGCTATGCCATTGAATAAAAATAACCGGTCCACTTCCCAGCATGCTTTCAAAACGTTTGAGCATTTTTTCAGGAACATCCTTTCGCATTGTTTCCATCATAAACGTTGAGAAGTATAACAATTTGAAAAAAAAATGTCAATAAAAAAATTAAAATTAACCTTTCAAATACCCCATGCATCATTTGATTGAAAAGAAGAATATCTGCGTGTATAATAATTGCGGTAGTTGGTTTTGCTTATTACCTTGTGGGAAATAGAAAAAATTATTTTAGGAGGATTTTATGTTCACCAATGCAATTGTTCGTCGCCCCGGCCGTTCCCTTGTGAATGGAATTACATCTGCAAATTTAGGAATACCTGATTATAAAAAAGCTTACGCTCAACATGAAGCCTATATAGAAGCTTTAAAAGAATGTGATGTCAACGTGACCATCCTGGAACCACTGGAAGCGTTTCCTGATTCTGTTTTTGTTGAAGATACTGCCATTCTAACTGAAAAATGTGCAATTCTTACCAATCCCGGTGCACAAACCAGGAAAGGTGAAGAACATTCTATATATGAAGCATTGCAACAATTTTACTCCACTATCGAGTTAATTGCTGCTCCCGGAACTATTGAAGGAGGAGACGTGATGAGGGTAGGGGATCATTTTTATGTAGGATTATCCTCCCGAACCAATAATGAAGGTTTTTCACAATTTCAAAATATTCTAAAAAAGTATGGATATACAGCATCTCCAGTTTTTATGAAAGACTTTCTTCATTTAAAAACAGGTGTCTCATATCTTGAAAATAATAAGTTACTTGTTGCAGGTGAATTTGTAGATAATTCTGTATTTGAATCTTTTAATCGAATTTTTATACCGGAAACCTTTATTTATTCAGCCAATAGTATTTGGGTTAATAATAGAGTTTTAATTCCCCAAGGATACTCACTAACAGTAGAAAATGTTCAAAAAGAAGGATATAAAACAATTGAAGTGGATGTATCGGAATTTCGTAAACTAGATGGTGGATTAAGCTGCCTCTCGTTACGTTTTTAAATTAAAAAGTATTGCTCACAATTTTTTTTTAAGATTGAGGTAACCTGAGGAATTAGCGTTAAAACAGGGTACGGATACTCATAGAGTATCCGTACCTGCGAATTTTCTTTCTCTTTCCAGGAGTGCCGGGCATTTCACCCTTCTTCTTATCCTTGCCCTGACGTTCATATCTCACACCTTTTTTCCGGTCATTTTTCCGTCAGGCACCCGGCCATTAATAAGAAGGAGGTTTTCATCACGCTACTTTCCATGTCCTTTCTCTCCAATCCCATTTATATACGCTTCATTCATTAAATGTACTTAAGGTATATTAAAGGATTGTTTATTAGCGAAAAGGAGTCCATCGAGGGCCTGTATTTTTCGCCCATAATTTATATTTATAACGTTTTGCAAATGCGATTCGAGCACCTCGAACCGTTCTATATAGTTCATCATCTAGGAGCTTGCCATGTTGAATTACTAACAGGCGAAACCCTTCTTTTTCTTGTATAATCAATACGCCTTGTAAAAAATAGTAAATTGAATTTTTAAGTAGTGATACTTTTTTCTCGGGGGGGAATGGAACTAACCCCTCAATTGTTCCACTTTTCCTCGATAATTGGTTCATTACATTTCCGCTTCGTCTAATTCAAACTCCGGGGACCTTTTTGAAGCTTTTTTCTTTTCCACAGACAATTTCGCAGCTAACCACGAAGGTTCCGGGCTGTATAAAGGGCTCCAATGAAGATAAGAATGTTCTTCATCTACTGCCTTATACTGAAACATTTTCGAAAAAGCTATTTTAGCGCCACGCAGAGTTTTATAACTTTTCTCTACAATGAACTCATCATTATGCTTTACTATCAGTTTGTAGTTTTTTCCTTCTTTCAGGACGATAACGTCATGTAGAAAAAAATAAAGTGAATTTAGCAATATCGATATTACTCGTTTATCCGATTTTTTCGAATCCTGCTTACTTCTGCTCGTTTCGGATTTGTGACTTCCCATAATTTTCTCCTTCGCTCATTCGATTCTTTATTAAAAAAAAATCGATATAAGCGTTAAACTTTTTAGATTTTTTGTACATCTTAGTTTCCCCTCAATAGTTTGCCGGTGAAATTATACCGTCTTTCCGTTTATACAAAGCTTGGTGTAAAGCCGCAATATTATTCTTTGTAACCACGACAGTCAAGAATAAA
>JAKAGC010000063.1 GCA_021817755.1 Acidobacteriota bacterium
AAAGTAAGGGAGTATCCATAATCCAAACACTCCATACTTTTTTTTCACTGGTGAAGATTTAAATTTATAAACAATGATAAGCCCACACATTAAAAATAATACAACAGGTACTACCGCGGGAAAAGAATTACCGGTGAACCAAATACCTTGCGAAGATGCTTTTATTGATTCCCAAAGACTTTTTAAAGAAAAAGGGTCCCAGTAGCTTATTTTATAACCAGCCAGAGCATCACGCCCGGCTAGTTCTTCTTTATAAACATGAATCAGGTTTATGCTTGTCATAGAAGCGAAAGCCAGTAATTCTATTACAAGAAAAAAACCATAAGTTGCACAAAATCCCACAATTTTTTTTAAAGAATATTTCCTAAAAAGTAAGATTAAAAAAGCAGCAATAGCTCCCAAACCATTAGTTAAATGAAATCCTGCTGCCAATGCAAATGAAAGAGCAGCGGTAGTAATATTTAACCAGGTCGGATTATCACTGTTTTTAAAAAAAAGAAGATAAATTCCCAATGCCATAAAAAAAAGGCCCGGCATATGGACTTCTGCTTCAACGCTGTAATACCAAACTCCATAGGAACTTGCAAGAAGAAGAATGCCTGCCAAAATAAAAAAACGCTCTTCTGTTAATTGTTTTAGAATTTTATATCCCATCCACAGTAGAAGCATACCGAAAGCAAGAGAGAATAGCTGCAAATGAAAATATTCCAACACATTGTAATCGAATATAGCATTCAATGCTTTATAGAGGTAAAAATTAGCTGGCATATAAAGGGGATGTTGAGGCTGATGAACCCCTGTTAAAGTATTATTTATAATTGCATGTCGCAAAAACTGACTAAATGTTGTCCCATCAAAATCATATGCAACAGGGAGGTTTATGAAATAAAAGAATCCGGTTATTAATATAATTGTAAATGCGATCCAGCCAGTATTTAATTGAATTGATTTATTTTCCATTACAAAATTGTACCCCGTTCACATTAATTTTTCAATATATAGGACATAAAGACTTATTCAGCTATTTCTTTCGTAGAAAAAGATTCTGCATCAAAGGAATTTGGTTTTATCAAAATATATATCTATATTTTCATATTAAAAATTCTTTCTAAACTCCGGGGGTTCCAAAATTCCTTTAAATAAAGTTAAAACCGGAAATCCACCCTTGCAAAATCAAATTAATTCGCATAAAATAGTTTTTTAAGGAAATCAACAATTGGAGGTACCATGAGAAAATTGTTTTTTATTTTTACCGTATTGATTATTATATTGGGATTAAGCACATTGCAAGCGCAGCAAGTTAAAAAATACCAGATAAAATCCGGTATCATCACCTTTGAAACCACTATGATGATGGGAAAATTTGAAATGAAGACCAAATCCGTAGTATATTTCGACGATTATGGTATGAAAGAATGTAAGGATACTTATGACGACAATGGTTTAAAGGAATCTTTTTTTAGTGATGGAAAAAACTTATATCTAACTATATACAAAGAAAAAGCTGTTTACAAACGTGGAACTGCGTTTCGTGGGACAGAGTACAAATTTGATTGGAATGAAATTGCACCTTCCGGTAAAGCGAAGAAGATTGCCAATATGACCATAGTGGGCAAAAACTGCGAAGCCTTTGAATTGAAAGATGGTGGGAACACCAATACATATGCCGGGTGGAATAATATTTGTTTATATCTTGGTGTAAGTATGAAAAATATGACAACTATTTATAAGGCTGTAAAATTAGAAGAAAATGCCAAAGTACCTGCCGACAAATTTAAAATCCCTGCTGGATTTACATTAAAATAAGCTCTACTATTTTTAAAAAAAGAAAGGGGCAAATATCAATTTGCCCCTTTGATATTAATAACCTTTCATTTAATCAATTCTTCAATAAAGAATATTCAAATCTCACAATTGGACAGACTTATTTAATCACTTCTCTATAAATTTTGCTTGTAGCTTTATTCCTCATTTTTTATCGTGAGGAACAAGTATCTCAATATCCCGGAGAACACTGTTACCTGCTGTATCCTTACATTGCACAGTAACTGTATAAATTCTTCCATTACCTGTACCGGAGCGCTCAGCTCTTAAATTCAATGTTAATTTCCCCGTAATCTCCCAATCCGGAGAAGTATTACTATCTCCAGTGCCATTAATCGGTTCATTACTCGAAACCTTTACAATCTGACTGTCTGGTTTAGGGTCACAATTGTCTCTAGTGATTACATTTATGATAACCGGGATCATTTTATGATTAGGTGGCCATAACACACTCGGTTTGCCACTTATTTCCTCAATTACTGGATTGGTGGTATCTTTTATTAAAACCTGTTGAGATTGATATGAAAAATTATTATTTCCATCATCATAAATCCAATTAATTGTATATGCCCCCTGAGAATTGTAATAGAGAGGGTCATTAGTTACTCCAAATATTTTTCCCATACAATTATCTGTTGCAGTAGGAATATCTACAATGGAGACATTGCATTCACCTCGAACTTCCGGAAGAGACAGTAAATCAGGAACAGGTGGCAGTTGATCCAATACTGTGATCTTTGCCGAACATGTATCCGATTCCCCTTTTTCATCTGTAACTGTTAAATTTACTCTATACTCTCCCAATTGAAAGGGGCCTGAATTATCAAGAGATAATTCGATATTATCTCCATCCGGATCATATGAACCTCCATCTACATCAGTTGGAAGAATCGAAACTGTGCAATTTTCCCCTGCATTTATTGTAATATCCCTACATACTGCTAAAGGAGGAAGATTCGGTTCCTGCTCTCCTAATACAAACGTCCCAATATTTCCTAAATCCTCCTTTACCATTTTTTTATTGGTTCCATCTATATCCATTATATACAACATTCTGTTTCCGCCACTCTCTTTTATCCAGAGGATTTTTTGGTCATCAGGGGTTATAATAGCATTTTTATCATCTTCGCTTTCTGTAGTGAGTTGAATCAATCCTGTGCCATCTATGTTTTGAATAAAAATATCATAATTACCCGAGTAATTTGCAGAAAATACTATTTTTTGTCCATCTCCTGTATAGAACTTATTCCTCATCCCCCATCTATACTGACCAAAAGGCCAATTATTTACACTTGGAATTCCAATAACATTAAGACCGGAGCCATCAGGATTAATAATGAATAAACTATGATTTCCTTCATGTGAGCCACCTGAAAAGACTATTTTATTAGTATTTGGAAGCCATGCTGCCCCTCGCATTCTTCCGAAATTGCTAGGAGAATCATAAATTAATTGTGGATTCGATCCATCCGGATTTATTACATACAGATGGCTATTTAGATTCCAATTATTAGCATGTTCCAACAATAAAAAGGCCTGATCCGGAGACATTGTTGAAGGATCATACATTGAGTACGTTGGAGAAACAGGTTGAACATTACTTCCATCTGTTTTCATCCTGTAAGCTTCAAACCATCCGTTATTGTTACTCCGATCAGAACTAAAATATATCCAGTCAAATGAAAAGAAATGAGCTCCTTCATACATGTTTTTACTTACTCCACTTGCGATTGTTAGATTAATTTCCAGTGTCCCGGTTTTGTTTATCAAGTAAACATTCCCACTATTCTCCCCTATTAAATACGAAGAGAATGCAAGTTTTGAAAAATCATCCGAGATACACAAATCCATCGGCAGTAAACTATAATCCAGGTGAGATAGTTTTTTGACATAATCTCCATTTGTATTTGTTTCATAAATACCTATTCCATCACGGTCTGATGAAAAATATATTTTATAAGACTGTGATGAGATCTGGCCTTCTCCACTTAAACTCATCAGTACAAAAAAACAAGAAAGAAAAATTATGGCCAAACCTTTAAATTTGATTTGTTGTGTTTTGGATTTCATCCGTCACCTCCTAATTACCATTAAGAGGCAAGAAACATTCCAGATTATAGTCTATTAATGATGCGTGTCTCCGGCCAAATTAATCTTATATATTAGACAAAATACAAAATCATGTCTAAAAAGTTGGATTATTCATTTCTCCTGCCATAATAAAATAAAAAGGTTCTCTTTCAAAATTACGAGTAACTATTAAACTACCATTCTCAATTTATAATGATTCTTCGTAATGATTTTCATGCATTAAATTAGTATACCGGGAGCATACCAATTTTATTTCGAAACATTCATCCTGTCAATAAGAGCACTTTACAGACTAGGAAACCCGTAACCTTTTCCAATTATGCCCAGATATACTAAAAATCCAATTAATCTTGCTTCATTCTTATTTTTAAAATCTTTATGACATTTATGAAAACATATTTCATTCTATAGTGTGTTACCTATAGATATTCCAACTGATAACCACATTTCTGAAGAGCTTTCACTCTAAAGTACTTAAAATCCTTATATTATTAGTTGCATGCTCATACTTATTCGATTAAAATATTATGCTGGTACTGAGTAAAATAAAGTCAGGAGTGAATTATGAGTAAATTTTTTAATACCGCGGGATTGTGTATACCGGAAGAACATTATATGGTAAATCCTTTAAAACTATTAAATGAAGTAGAGAAATTAATTTCAAAAAAACTTTATTTTACTATACATGCTCCGAGACAGACCGGGAAAACAACATATTTACATGCTTTAGCACAAAAACTTAATTCTGAGGGCAAGTATTCCACTGTAGTTGTGTCCTTTGAACAAGCAGGGTATGCAGGTATTACTGTAGAAAAAACCAATGAAATACTTATAGATTGCATTTATAGAGCTTCACTTCGCCAATTACCTACAGATGAAATCCCAATAAAACCCAATGATGTTCTAAGCATAAAAAATTATTTAGAAGATTGGGCCTCATCTGCGAAAAAACCTATTATTCTTTTAATTGATGAAATCGATGCCCTTTTGGACAATGCCCTGATCTCCGTATTAAGACAATTAAGAGACGGTTATCAATCACGCCCTAAACAATTTCCATCCTCAATTGTCCTGGTAGGTTTACACGATGTTAGAGATTACAGAATCCAGGTAAGAGAAAACCAGCTATCGATGGGGAGTGCTTCGCCTTTTAATGTGAAATCCGATTCACTTTTCCTGGAAAACTTTTCAAAACAAGAAGTATTTGAACTACTGGATCAACATACAACTGAAACAGGACAAATATTTCCATCCAACGTAAAAGACGAAATCTTTTTTCTTACCAATGGCCAACCATGGTTAACGAATGCCCTTGCTGCACAGATTATCGATAAAATTCTTAAAAATGATTATTCAAAAATTATCACACCTGAGATGGTTACTAATGCAAAAAATCAATTGATTTTACGCAGGGATACCCACCTGGATAGTTTAATTGAAAAATTAAAGGAAAAAAAAGTAAAAACAATTGTTCAAGCCATAATTAATGGAGACCATATTGCCTTCGATATATTAGTCGATGATATTGAATATGTACGAGGCCTTGGTATTGTTTCTCAATCTTCTCCTTTAGAATTTGCAAATCCTATTTACGCAGAAATTATCCCCCATGTCATGGCGATACCCTTTCAAGAATCTATTCCCAAAGAGATTCAACCTACTGCTTTTCTTGATATAGATGGAAAATTGGATATGGAAAAAGCGCTGAAGCAATTCCAGGTATTTTATCGCAGGAATAGCCAGGCGTGGTTGGACAGATTCGAGTACAAAGAATCAGCACAGCATCTATTATTAATGGCTTTTTTACAAAGAATCGTAAATTCGGGTGGTGAAATTATTCGCGAAATGTCGGTGGGAAATCGCAGACTTGATATGTTGATAAAATATAAAGGCTGGGAATATGCACTTGAACTTAAAATCAAGCGAGATAGCTACACCATAGAAGATGGAAAGGAACAGTTGGGAGATTACCTTGACAGGTTGGGATTAAATGAAGGATTTCTTATTATTTTTGATCCCGGTAAAAACGACTGGGAAGAAAAACTATATTATAAAACAATCGAACATAAAGGGAAAAAAATAATTATGGTTGGACTTTAAGGAAAATCAAAATTTTTATTAAATAAAAGTTTTGGTAGGGTCCAGAGACGGGTTTTTCAAAACGAGTCCCTGGAAAAAACAAAATGAATTGTTAATACAAACCCATTTCGTTCAATTGGCGCGAAACAGAACCTGCCCAATCATTATTGGCCGCTGGACTGGCTGGGCTGGGATGCATGATATGCCCTATTTTGACTTCCATTCCATTTAATGCTCTCTGGGCACACTTTTCCGTAAACCTCCCGACTCCGATTACCCACTCCGGCTTCAATATCTCTACAACACGCTTTAAATGCATATCACATATATTATATAACTCTTTACTCTCTGATGCTTTCAATTTATCAGGTGTTACATTCCGTCCACCGGATTCCATAAATACCAGCGGGCAATAATTTCCTACAAAATGATCTGAAAAAAACTTCGATGCTTTTCCATACTTCTCTTCAAAAAACCCCCAAAACCTCCGCCCACTTACCTCCGAACGAGTACATTGAAAGCCGGTAACAGGTCTCTTCGGATTTTCATTTAACGGCTTCTCCACCGGTGCCTCTATTTTTAAAAATTTCTTTACTGCCTGGATCTCACCAAAAGGTACACCGGTCTGAGCCATACCCCACGGCCCGGGATTCATTCCTAAAAATATCACGCGCTTCTCTGAATTGCCATACAAGCTTAAATATAAACGATGGGATTCCCATGCATATTCCAATGGATTATATACGTGTGTTACAGGCAATGAAAAAACCAGACGACCTACCAGCTTCCTTAGTTTTTCTGCTTCCTCGATCAACATTTCACTTTTCGATTTCATTCCCGCCTCCGGCGCCAGGGACTCGTTTTGAAAAACCTGTCCCTGGACCCTGACAAAACTTTTAATAATTTTTAATCGCTTATGGGTGAAATTCCGGACTTTTTTAAACGGTCCTGAACTTCTCCATACAAAACCAATTGCTCCATCTCAATAGACCGGAATCCCGGATGTATTTCACCTAATAGCTGTTGTAAATTTTTAATACTCTCTACTGTAGAGAAACTGGACATCAAAGCCGGACTTACCCGTACTTTGGCTCTAAAAAGATTCTCCACTGCTTTCACTTGGAAAAAAAATGCTTGGGGATCAGCCTGGGTTAACCGCGAAAATTCCTCTGGGGATGCCCCTTTAAAACTAACCCTGACTCTAAGGTTTTCAAATTTCGCCAATTCTTGAGCATATGTTTCATCATTTCCGATTAATATTCCGTTGGTTTCCAGTACAAATTGTATATCCAATGGGATTTGGGAGAGAATAGCTAACAGATGCTCCCGGTCAATCGTTGGTTCACTCCCGGAAATCCGAACCTTTTGAAATCCTTTTTGCCTGGCGATTCGAATCAGATTCCCTGCTACCTGCGCAGGAGTGTGAAAATATCCCCCTGCTTCGGGATTGATTATGTTTTGCCATGACCAGCAAAATATACAACGCAAATTACACCCGACGCAATCGGCTGTAGCAATTCCCCCATAAAAACCGGTGGGTCGAAACCGGTAATATTTCCTTTGTCCCTCTTTACTAACTATGGGTAATGTTTCTAATGCTATTTGAACGGGATCCCACATGATCGGAAATAAACCTATGACCCGCTTTTATCAATAAACTGAAATTTTAAAAGCGTTCGCCATATTATTTCGAGATCAAGCCGGAAAGACCAGTTCTGTATATAATAAATATCAAACTCGATCCGCTTGTCCAAAGGGGTATTTCCACGAAGGCCATGTACCTGGGCCCACCCGGTCATACCGGTTTTTACACTGTGACGCAACATGTAATTGGGGATATTGTGTTTGAACTTCTCAACCAGCTCGGGACGCTCGGGGCGTGGACCAACTAAACTCATATCCCCTTTGAGCACATTCAATAACTGCGGTATTTCATCGATGGACAATTTACGCAAAATTCTACCGATACCGGTAATCCGATTATCATTGGGGGGAGACCATATTGCACCGGTTTCTTTTTCGGCATTAACAATCATGGTTCTGAATTTTATCATACGGAAATTCTTGCCGTCCAGACCGATTCTGGTCTGGGAATAAAAAACAGGTCCAATGGAAGTAAGCTTTATAATCAAAGCGATAATTAGTAAAAACGGAGATATTATAATAAGTCCGAGAGCACTGACAACGATGTCGAAAACACGTTTAAAAACAACCTGCCATCCTTGCAATGGAATATCACCAAGATTTATAACGGGAATTCCTTCGATATGCTCCATCCCTGCTTTTAATGAGGCAATCTGGAGAATATCGGGAACAAGGCGAATTTCGATTAACAAGTTATTGGCAGTTTCTATTAATTTTAATGTGGTATCATACTCTTTTGAAGGAAGTGCAATTACCAAATCGGTAATACAGTACTGTTTTACGATCTTTTCTAGATCTCCATAATCCCCAAGTATAGTGAGATCGCTTTTTGGCTCATGACTTAAAAAACCGGTAATCTCTATTCCAAAATGGGTATATTTCTTGAGATTCTCTGCGGTCATTAAGGCAAGATCACCGGTTCCAGCAACAAGGACCCGTGAAACTCCATTTCGCTTTAAATAAATATTACTGAATAATTTGAAAGCGATCTGGCGGAAAATGAAGATAAGAAAAATTCCTATCGGAATATATAAAACAATATAAGATCGGGAAACTTCAAAATCAATAAAACGGTAACTCTTTAAATAACTAAAAATAAGGATTATGAGGAAAGCAGAGGTAATGGTATTGAGAAAGACAAGGAAGAGATCATCGAGCCGATTACGGCGGAGTTTGATTTTATAATATCCCTGGTATGAAAAATGAACCATATGGACAAAGATCAGAAAGGGTATTATTGATAGATATTTACTAAAAACAGGTATCCCTTTTGGAACAGCAAATAAACCTGAATAAAAGCGAAGCCAGAAAGTAAAAAGAAATGAGAAAATTATTGCCGCAAAATCGCTAAATATAAAGAAATGAACCAATTTTTTGCGTCTTTTTTTTATCATAGCAATGGATCGATAAACTCCTTGAATTTCATTTTAAAAGTTTTAGAGGAAAATTTTAAACTATTTTCGTGCAGAAAGAAAGAATTAGGTGTCATTTTTTTCAATTTATCCAGCGCATCAGCAATGGAATCCACTGTTTGTTCCTCAAATAAAACTCCGGTATCATCGTTAATAATATCCAATACACCCCCTTTTTTATACGCTACAACGGGTGTTCCACAAGCCATGGCTTCGACAAATGCGATTCCGAAATCTTCGATCCCGGCAAAAACAAAGGCAGAAGCATTCTGGTACAATTCTCTCAATTCATCACCAGATAAATTCTTTTTGAATTTAATATTGGGCCTGGCGATTTTTCTTAACTCTGCTTCTTCAGGACCTTTTCCAACAATAACCAGTTCATCACCGGTCCGGTTAAAGGTTTCGATCAACAGTCGATTTTCTTTATATGGAACCAGTGCAGATACGGTTAAAAAGAATTTTCTCAAGGGATTTTCTATTGGAGTAAAAAAGGTTGTATCAACCGGAGGAGGAATTACAATTGCTTCCCTCCTGTAATATTTCATTATCCGCTGCCGGACAAATGAAGAATTGGCAATAAAATGATCTACCCGCATGGATGAGGCGGCGTCCCAGGTGCGTAATTTCGATACCTGACGCCTGATAATAGATTTTTTTAATCCCCATGCATTCCCAAAATAGGAGTAATACTGGTCCCAAATATATCGCATAGGAGAATGAATATAACTGATATGAAGTGCATCGGGAGATGGGACAACTCCTTTGGCGACACAATGTGAACTACTAATTACAAGGTCATAGGGTCTAAGATCAAAGGCCTCAATGGTTGAAGGGAAAAAGGGAAGAAAATGTTTATAATGATTTCGAATGAACGTATATTTGTTGAGGTGTGAAGGAATGATATTATGAGCCCGAATTTTTTCGGAGATATTTTTCTCTTCGAGAAATAGGGTGAATATATCGGCATTTGGGAAGAAGTCCAGTATCTCTTCCAGGACCTTTTCGCCACCACGCATGCCATTCAACCAGTCGTGGATAATCGCTACTTTTTTTCTCATGTGCAGTAATATTGTACATCATTTCATCCATCATTTCAAACATCTTTCATAATGATGGTATTGCGAGTACGAACAATTCATTTAAATCAATTCTGTATAGTATACTAATGGAATGGCTTTTTTTATTCTTTTACAATTCTGAAACCGAGATACATGGAGGTATTGGTAGGCAATTCAGCAGAACGATCAGCGGCACGGGAATCCCGAAAATCACTGGCCCAGCACCCACCTCTATGAATTCGCTTTGTTCCAGTTGAAGGACCGGTTGGGTCCTTATAAGTAGAACTGCTATAATAATTCTCACTATACCAATCCTGGCACCATTCGAATACATTTCCCCCCATATCGTAAACATTATAAGGAGAAATATCATTGGCAAAAGACCCAATGGGTTGAGTTGATGCACGGCAATGGTTAAAATTGGTTATGTCGCAAGTGGGAATAGCCGCTCCCCAGGGAAACCTTCTTCCATCTGTTCCTCTGGCCGCCTTTTCCCACTGTGCTTCTGTGGGTAGATGAATGTTTTTTCCGCATTTTGAGGATAACCATACGCAAAAGGCATTGGCATCTTCCCATGATACATTGATTACAGGGCGATTTTCTCCGCCCCAGCCGTTGTCGCTTGGTCTGTTTCGTTTAGTATCAGCTATAAATTTATCATATTGGGCAAACGTAATTTCATATTGAGAAATCTGGTAAGCACTGAGGTTGACTTCATGAACCGGCAATTCATCAATATTTCCCTCATTATAATGATCCCCCATTTCGAATACTCCTTCGGGTACTTCTTGCCAGTTAATACCGAGGACCTGGGTATCGTAATTCGTAATAGCCGGAGCTTTTTTCGATTTTAGGGTTAATAATGCCACAATACCAATTACAACTATTCCACCGGCTGTTAATAACCATGGAAACTTCCTTTTTTTCGGAGGAACTTTCACAGGTTGTTCAATCACTTTTATCTCCGGTTTTTCAACTTCCCCTTTAATGATTTTCCGATAAAGTGAAAATCCTTCCAGATCAATATCTTCCACTTTTGAAGCTGCATAATCTTCCAGCGCTTGTTTATAATATTTTTCCGCCAGTGTATTTTCA
>JAKAGC010000780.1 GCA_021817755.1 Acidobacteriota bacterium
AATTGAAGCAAAAAAGAAAAAAGGTGCTATTGTCGGTGTCCCTTCTCCTGAAGATTTAACTTCTATTAAAACCGTTATTAATGCTAGAAAAGAACAAATCGCAAATTTTATACTAACAGGGAATAAAGAAAAGATTACTTCCATCCTTAAAGAAAATGGAGGAAATCCCGAAGATTTTGAGATATTCCATACCGATACCGAAGAAGAATCCGCTGCAAAAATTGTTCAATTGGCAAATGAAGGGAAAGTACAGGTTATATTAAAAGGATTTCTTCCCACTGCTACTTTGATGAAACCCATTCTGGATAAAGAAAAAGGATTACGTACCGGAAACTTGCTTTCAGATATACTCGTTGTGGAAAATCCAGCATCCAATTATGAAGGACTACTTGGATTAACTGATGGTGGGTTGAACATTCTTCCTGATGTGAATCAGAAAAAACAGATGATTGAGAATGCAGTTGCCGTATTCCATAAACTCGGTTACGAAATCCCCAAAGTCGGTGTAATGGCTGCTTTAGAAACTGTAAAAGATTCAATGCCTGCAACTCTTGATGCGCGAGAACTTACTCAGATGAATCGTGAAGGTAAAATAACCGGATGTGAAGTCTATGGCCCATTAGCTCTCGATATAGCCGTATCTCCTGAAGCTGCCAAACATAAAGGTATTGAGAATCCTGTTGCCGGTTTAGCTCAGATTATGCTTGTACCCAATATCGAAACTGGAAATGTGCTCGGAAAAGCATTCACCTATTATATGAAACTCACTGTCGCTCATGTAGTAATGGGAGCAAGAATCCCCATCCTTATCCCATCCAGGAACGAAAGTGAAGTGGATAAAATTCATTCGATCGCATTAGGAGTAATTTGTGCATAAAAAAATATCTTGCTGTCAGGAACCCCACTTTTTGTTTTCGTGGTTTGGGACTGTCGGTTTGATTTTTTTTTTAATTTGCTCTAACTTCATTTATCCCGCCGATCGATTTACTGTTGAAACCATAAAGAAAGTCAGAGAATCTCTAAACCGGATAAAACCCTTCCGAGTTGATTTCGTGCAGCAGGTTGCCAGCGAATCCAAACACAATGCTGCCATTGACCTGGAAGAATCCGGAGATATCCTATTTAAAAACGATCAACAATTGAGGTGGGTGTATCTCAAACCCGATTATAAAGTTTTCTTACTTGAAGGGGATAAATATCGATTTTACGATCAGGATAATGAGCAAATAACCATAGGAAGAATAAAAGATCGAAGCCATCAATGGATATGGCAGTTATTATTTTCCGACGATGTATTTCGATTCGCTTCCGCTAAAGAGAAAGAAAAACCTGTAAAAATTCGGATAAAAAATGATGCCGAATCATTAAATGTAGAAATTTCAGTGACCCAGGATTTTCTTCCTTCTCAGGTAATACAGGTGGATCCTTCCGGTGCACGAATGATATATTATTTTAAAAATTATCATCCAAACGTTGCAATCCCCGATAATGCCTTCCAATTAAATGTTCCAAATGATGTCGAAACTATATACGACGAAGACGGCGAAAATAAAGACAAAATATGAAAACTTTTTTGATAGGAAAACCGTAAAATGACCTTGGATGAAGATCAAGTATTGATAAAAAAAATACTTGAAGGAAACCGTTCATCTTTTGAGGAACTGATGAAGAAGTATAATAGGAAAATTTTCGGTTTTATTTATCGCATGGTCAGAAATGATCAGGTTGCCGTCGAATTGACCCAGGACTTCTTTATCAAAATTTATAAAGTGCTTCATAAATATGATTTCGAGTATAAATTTACCACATGGGCATACCGAATCTGCTATAACATGATAATTGATCATATTCGGAAAAATCACGCTCAGGTTGATTCTCTTGATGATGATTGTGTCTCACAGAGGCAGATGCTTGAATCCGAAAATTATGTGAAAGAAGATGGATTCGAATTTGTTGCACGAGCTGAAGTTAATGAGTATGTTTGGAAATCCGTCGATCGTATTCCCCTTCGTTATAGAGAATTAATATTGCTTCGGTATCTCCAGGGATTAAAATACGAAGAAATCGCAGAAGTAACAAACTTACCGGTAGGCACTGTTAAGAATCGAATTTTTAAGGCCAAAGAAATTTTGAAAACGGAGATTGAAAAACATGGAATGCTTGGATAATATCAAAATTCAGGATTATGTGGAGGGAAACCTCAGTAGTGTTGAAAATGCAATGGTTAGAGACCACCTGATCGTCTGCCCTGCCTGTAGCGCTCTCCATGATGATTATGTAAAATTGGAAAAACTCCTTATAAATCCCGTTGAAATTATTCCTCCCGATTTTATCGAAAAGAATGTTATGAAAACTCTATTTCCAAAATTGCCTACCTATTCATCTATATTTTCGCTTATTGCTGCTAGTTTTTTCTTACTAGTGACTTCCATATATATCTATTTTGATTTCGCCAATAACAGCCTTGTTCAGGCATTTCAATTAACCTCTACATCTACTGCCGACTGGATCGGTTCCCTGGTTCGTTTTATCGTTACTACTTTTTTAGTAATTTCATCTATTTTTAAAGTATTGAACCAGTTGATTCATTTCATGTTAGGAATAAATATCGGTGCAGAAGTCGTTGGCCTTGTCTTTATTGTACTCACGTTCTTGGTGATTTATGGCCTCGGACGAAAAGCGTTCAGTAAA
>JAKAGC010000781.1 GCA_021817755.1 Acidobacteriota bacterium
GACTTTAACCAGGTAGGGTGAATTGCATTTTTTCAATTTAGGGTCCAGTTTAAGAGATACCGCGTAAGATATCGGTTTCAATATTTCCAGGCAGGTTTTATCTGCTGTGGGGATATCGTGAACATTCACGCTGGTAACACCCACGCTTTCTCCTGGGTCAGCGAAACTATTATTACCGTTCCAGTCTACGAAGAACCGGACATATTCGATTGAACCAGGGGTACAGAGTGTTCCTGAATACCCGTAGGATTTTTTAATTTTTACTACCGCAGAGACCGTGCTTGTTGCGGGATTATAACCCAAATTGCAAATTTCTTCATAAGAGGTGTTCAGTTTAAAGAGTTTAACAGGTTGAAATTTAGATACAGTGGCAGTTCCGAAATAGTTTGGGTTTTGTTTAATAAGGTTGACAAATTCGCTTCTTTCTTTTTCCACCTTTTCATCTTGTGCCGGTAAAGCAAAGACGAACAGTAACATGGCCAATACCATGCATAAACATTTGATTTTCATCATTCCTCCTTTATAATAGGTTTTTTCATAGTTAATTTTAAAAATCTCGATCTTTGAAGATCGTCTATAATGATAGTATAAAGCGATTTATCAGGTTATAAAATTTGTTCCAAATTAGGATAAAAATCGTTTCTTTATTGGGAAGAAAAGATTTGAGGATTTCCAATTATATAAGGAGATGCTGCATTATGGTTGATTAATTGGTTTTTTATACCAGGAAACCCTTTTGAAAAAGGGTTTTCCTGGACCTTCCCAAAACTTTTCGAAAAAGTATAATAGTGCTATGATTGTAAAATTTTTACTATATAGAGTACAAAAGAAAATTGAATTTATAGTGTTGAAATGGTATTCTATCTTATAATAAATGAGGGAGGATTCATGATAACCATCGATTTTGAGGTGACACAGGGTGATGGAAGTGGCGGAAGTAATCATAATGCCCGTAACACGTATATCGTGCAGGTGAAGGAACGCGACAAAGTTGAAATACTGGCTGAGAATATCTTTAGTTATGATGTATCGGCATTAACCCAATTTGAAGTATCCCGGCTCGATTCGGGTAATGAAAAACCTGAAGCACGCTTTGGAAAGCTCAAGGAGTTCGGCTCAAGGTTGTATCGCACACTTTTTAATGAATCGATAGAATCTGTGTGGAAAGTCTACAAAGAGCAAAACGATTTCGTGGTGATGTGTTTGCGCATCCACCCCAAGGCAAAGCAATTGGAAATCCTCCCGTGGGAAACAATGTATGATGGCAAGGAGTTTATCGCAGCCGGGAGTTGTATCGGTTTCAATCGTTTACCACTGGATATCGCACCCATTAACGATTTGGCTCCTTTACCCAAACCCCTGAAAATGCTGGCCCTCTTATCCAGCCCACTCGATCTGGTAGGCAATGAACGCCTTTTAATTGAAAATGAGCATGATATCATTCTCAGAGCTATGAATGATCCCGCAGGACAGGGGATGCTTCAAGTAGATTTCGAAGATGAAGCGCAATTACCCATCATTGAGAACTCCCTGGAAACCCCTTACTCGATTTTTCATTATTCCGGCCATGGTGGTATCGACTCAGATAAACAGGGCGGACTCCTGTTGGAAGATAACGATGGGAATAAACGGTTTACTCCTGTGGATGAAGTTATTCAAACACTACATAAGGGGTTACGCCATTTTCGCCTCGCTGTAATAGCCGGTTGTCAAACGGCAAAGACATTGTATGCGTCGCAATTTAGCGATTTCGGTCGTGCGTTGGTGCGTAAGGGTGTACCGGCTGTAATTGCCATGCAATTCTCCATTACGGATGAAGGCGGTTTGATGCTGGCGGAAACCCTCTATCCGAAATTGGCTGAAGGACAATCTCTTGAAAAGGCGCTCCATACAACGCGGCGCAAGATGCTGCAATCGGAGCATCCGCATATCCAGGCCGATGCACTCGCTGCCGTGTCGTTTATTGCAGGTCAGGATGTATTAAAAACAATCGATACTCCCAAAGAATCATCTTATGAGGATATTCATATCGATCTGGGTAGTACATTGACCATTCCGCGGTTGAGTTTCCTGTTTTATGGAAGAAGGAAAGAGTACCGTATCATACGGGATGGCATACTCAAGAATAATGAACGAGTCATCATTGTACATGGGATTGGGGGTATAGGTAAGACCTCGTTGGTGGGTCATGTGATTGAACAGTTGGGGAAGAACTATAAGGGGTTATGTTTTTTCGATTGCCGTATGGGTGTATTATCACCCGACATGGTGTTATTGCAGGTGCACCGGGAGTTGGAGAGTAAAGGCATCGATGTATTGAAGCAGGTGATGAACCGGTGTTTATCTCCTGAACAATTGGGAGGGGTGATGGGGCAGGTACTCAGTCAGGTGCCCGTGCTGGTGGTTTTTGATAATTTTGAAACGCAACTAAAATCGTTGGAAGAAGATAACGAAGCCCCCATAACAAAGGTTTTGCCGGGGTCCAGGGGCGGTTTTTTTAAAAAGAGCCCCTGGGAAATTCGCGATGAGAACTTAAAAACCTTCCTGGAGGCATTGGTAAAGACCACAGCGAAGAGTAGTTGTTATTTATTTACCACGCGGTATGTGTTTGAGATCGATGAGCGGAGGGTCGGTATGGTTCGTCTTCTTCCGCTTCATGATTTGATCCAGACGGAGGCACTCGGTTTGA
>JAKAGC010000782.1 GCA_021817755.1 Acidobacteriota bacterium
TAAACAAACCCTCGATCAATTGCAAAACCTTATTATTTACGATAAAGATAATCGCCCGATTAAGTTAACTACCATTGCCGATATAGGGGTTCGTCGTGGTCCCCGAACGATTTTCCACGAGAACCGGCTTACCGCTATGAATGTCACCATGAACCTGAACGGTTTATCTGTCGATGAAGCCCAGGAGAAGATCACTCAAATCATGGCAGGATTTCAACTTCCTGCCGGATATTCCTGGGATTTTGGAACCAGTTTCGACTTTGAAAAGGAATCCAGTAAAAATATGATGATTAATACATTACTTGCACTTTTCCTGATTTACTTCATTATGGCATCCATTTTTGAATCTCTCGTTTTTCCCGCTGCCATCTGGTCTTCCATCATTTTTGCTATTGTCGGTGTCTGGTGGTTTTTTATGATTACCAATACCACTTTTTCACTCATGGCTTGGATAGGAGTATTAATATTAATCGGAGTTGTAGTCAATAACGGTATTGTTTTGATCGATCACATTGAACGTTTTAGGAAAAAAGGGTATAACCGTCATGATGCCATTATCGAGGCAGGGAAGGAACGTATTCGCCCCATATTAATGACTGCGGGAACAACTATTTTCAGCCTGGTTCCATTGTGCATTGTCAATACTCAAATCGGAGGAGATGGCCCTCCGTATTATCCCATGGCTCGTGCGATTGTCGGTGGATTACTCTTTTCCACCGGTGTTACGTTGTTGATTCTTCCACGGATTTATGTCATGCTCGATGATATGAGGAATTGGGCTCAATCTGTAGTTAAGAATGCTGCTGCCCGTACTGAAACTGTTAAAGAAGGATGATATAGAGCCGGGAGAATTCCCGGCTCCCATTTTATTTAAGAATAATCAAGCGTAAATTTTTACATTTCAAAAATATTGACCACCGGGTATTCCTTTACTTTCAGAACCCCATCCATTTTAACGATTGTTTGCTGGATAAAGCGGTCGATTTCGTCGAAATAATTTCCTGTTACAAACAGAACCAAATTGTATTTTCCAGTTGTATAGTCGCAATATACTACATTTTCATTTAAACGGAGCATCGGGTAAATTTCGTCCATTTTTTCCCGTTCCACTTCGATCAAAACATACGAATACACACGATTACCCAGTTCTCTTGTTTTTCCTGATGTTGCAGTTTCAAAAGACAGGGCATCTTCTGCCGTATCGATAATGGATGCTGTGCTTTCATCCAGGATCGGTTTTTCCAATTGCATAAAATCTACCGATTTTACAAAGGGTTGTTCTTTGATTTTTTCGTACATTGCTTTTAATTCATTAAAGGTATTCGCTTGTGCCAGGATAAATACATCATATTCCCCTTTTGTGGCATCGCAATAAAGTACATTTTTCATCTGGAAAAGACTCTTGTAGGATTCGAATATGGTAGCAGTATTTGTGAGAGAGACCAGCATATAAGCGGATTCCATTTTCTCTCCTGCTTCTACAGATTCTATTGGTTCATCCTGCACCAGTATCCGGTTCAGTTGCTCAACCAATTCATCCGGTGTAAACGGCTTTTCAAGGAATGCATTGACTTTAAGATTTCGAATAACTTCCCGGTGGTAGCGATCTGCATACCCTGTGATTAGCATTAATGGAATATTCGGGTATTTATGGCGAATGATTTTTACCAGTTTTATCCCGTCGATATCCGGTAAATGGATATCCAGTATTACTGCATTTAATGGAATATTGTTTTTAATATAGGTTTCTACTTTTTTTAGGGCAGTCATTCCATTCTCACACGGTTCCGTATCGAATCCGTTCTGAGTTAAGCCTACGATCAATGTTCTTCTTAACGATGCTTCATCATCTACTAATAAAATCTTATGTTTCATATTTGCTCCTGTACATTAGAAATTATTCCAAAACTATTCTATATGAATATAATTATGAAAGTCAACAGGAAAACATAAAAATTCGATGCCTATGAAAAAATCAATATAACTCAAGGATAAAGGTTCGACACAAGATAAAAAACCATTCTGATTTAAATTAATGGGAATCAGTGGTCGAAGATTTCTTTTGAATAAAGAGGGTATAACTGAATATTGGTCCCAAAGTTAACGATACCACAAAGTTAATTAACCGTCCCAAGAGTGTTGCGGCAATCGCTCCATTTAAAAAAATACCAGCCAATCGCGCTGAAAATATGTTAACCGCATCATCGATTCCCAGGTTTCCAGGCAAAAGAGTAATAATCAATGAAAACATTCCCACAGAAGATATAAAAAGTGCAGATACGAAATCGAGGGGGATCCCCACACATTTGTAAACCAAAACCAGGAAAACTCCTTTTAAAAAACGCTGGATGAAGTTGACTATAAGCAATGCCGCCACTAATTTTTTATTTCCCTTTATTGCTGTCCAACCGTTATTCAGATTAATGAACCGTTGAAACCATTTTCCTTCCCGCATCCGAAACCGTGGGGAATAGATCAGGATTATTACCTGGAAAATGATTCCCAGGAAGAATAAGAGGAAAACAGGTCCTTTTGCTTTACCCGGTATATCCTTCATAAAAGGAATACAGATTAATATTGTAAGTGCTGCGGTAAATAAGGTAAAGAACTGGATCGCACCTTGTACAGCGATGTAATGCATATATCCAAGCCCGTATTTATCTTTTAAATAAAGTTCTATGTCT
>JAKAGC010000064.1 GCA_021817755.1 Acidobacteriota bacterium
CCCAGCAATGCTCCTTGTAAAGCAGTTGTTTTTGCGAATGGTGGATAATTATAACCGATAAACGCAAATACTAAAATAAAAATCAACTTATACATGTAAATTAACATATTGAATCTCCTAGGCCCTATAGTGTACCAGATATTAAAAATTTTTTCTACTATAAAAAATTTATTTCGATATTTTTAATATCATTCAATCTTATTTTAATTTTCATCTGGTTTTGGTCCCACAATTTTTGCAATCAGGATACTTAATAAGTATAATATTATCATAGGCGCTGCAAATAAACTCTGAGTAATAGCATCTGGTGTAGGGGTAATTACAGCAGCGATAATAAATATCAAAACAATAGCATATTTGAAATTTCGTAAAAGGAAAGATGCAGTCAAGATTCTCAATTTTGCTAGTAGGTATGCAAGTACTGGAAGCTCAAATATAGCTGCAATCCCAATTAAAACTCTGAATGCTAAAGAGAAATATTCATCTATTGTAATAATGGCATGAAAGTCTTTTCCTATTTCAAGAAAAAAACGGCATGCCCAAGGAAACACAAAAAAATATCCAAAAGCACCCCCAATAATAAAAAATATCGAAGTAAAGAATACAAAAGGAAGTACCATCTTTTTTTCTTTTGGATAAAGTGCTGGCGCTATAAAAAGCCACAATTGGTAAAAAATAAATGGAATGGATAAAAATATTCCTGCTATAAATGCTAATTTTACATACATCATAAATGGCTCTGTTAATGAAGTAAAGGCCAATTTTTCCCCTTTTGGAAGAAATTTTAAAACGGGTAGTGAAAGCCAATTGTATATCTTATCCACGAAGTTCCAAGAGATTATGAAGAATAATAGTATAAATCCAAGTGAATAAAAGATTCGTTTCCTTAATTCTTTTAGATGTTCTAAGAAACTCATCTCATTGTGTCTCTTCTTTTTTGGCGAATTTATATCTATAGCACTATCAACTAGTTCATTCTTATTCTTGTTTTCTGTATACATCTTCTGTTTCCGTTGTATTGAATTCATTATTACTTTCGAAATTCGTATTTTTAATAGTATTCAATTCCGCTTTAATTTCTTGAGATGTTTCATTAAGAGAATCAATCCCAATATCGGATTGCATATCTTGACGAAGTTGGTTAATTTCCTTTGAAATACTGGCTTTATCCAATTCATTTTCTATAGTGGATTTGGCTTCGTTAAGTGTTTTTCTAAAATCTCGAATCGTTTTACCGAAAGTTTTAGCGAAATCAGGTAATTTTTCTGGACCGAAAAGTAACATTATTACGATCACGATTACTATGATTTCAGGTATTCCAATGGATCCAAACATAGTTGAATACTCCTATACTTAAGTTTTATGTTGTAGAATTGTGAGGTTTTCTTTGTTACAAATTAATTTCAGATATTTTTTTTCAATACCCAGTTTTATATTGGATACAATTTCTTTAAAATCGATATCTAATGGGTGATCACCTATTTCAATACCAACGCTAAGATTTCTACCGTTATTTTTTGCAATATAAAGAGCGCTATCGGCAAGAGAGACAACATGTGCCCAATTTGCTTGTCGAGTCTCATTAGGAAGAAATGGAAAATGGGCAAACCCCACACTAATTGTCTTATTAATAATAATATCTTCATCTATTTTAAAAATGAATGATTCTATTTTTTTACGAATACGCTCTGCCAATTCATAAGATGTATCTCTTTCATACTGACGTGTTATTATTAAGAATTCTTCTCCTCCCCATCTGACTATAGTATCAGAATGTCTAAGCATTTCTAATAAAAGCCTAGCGATATCTATAATAACAATATCTCCTGCTTTATGCCCATATTCATCATTTACTTTTTTAAAAAAATCAATATCAAGAATAAATACTCCCAGAATTGGGATTTTGTAATGAAGTTCCTCTTTTTCAGGTAGTTTTGATTTATCATATATATAACGTTCTATAAGATTGATGTCTTCCTTTATTTTTTCTTAGAGATACCTGCGGTTTTTTAAATCGGTTAATGGATCTGTCACTGATAGATACTGTAATTCTTTATTTTTTTCTTTTAATTCTTCAGTTCTTTTTTTTACTAACTCTTCTAAGTGTTTTTTTTGTCTTTCTAAAGCATTTATACGTATTCTAATAAAAAGGAGAATAATTAAAACGCTCAAAGCTATTACAATTAATATAAACCACCATTTTTTCCAGAAAGGAGAGATAATTGTAAATCTAATTTTATTAATTGAAGAAAACCATTCCTTTTCTCCTCCTCCATTATTGGCAATTACTTCGAAGACATATTCATCGGGAATAAGATTTAAGTATTTAATATGTGTATCTTGAGTAGGTTCGGAAAATTTACTATCAAAAGGTGTAAGGCGAGTCTTATATAAAATAGGGTTTTCTTTTCTTGTGGAAACCGCTTTATAATTAAATTCAACATTATTCTGATAGTATCCCAAACGAAAAACTGATTTTTTTACAATAATCTGATTATTGGCTTTTATTTCCAATATCCGGAGAATAGGTTTGTTAAAAGTCGTTTCTATATCCTGTAGTGGAATTTCTATCACTCCAGGTGTTATTCCAAAATATATTCTTCCATTACTGGCTTTTAAGGATGAATGTAATGAACCTTCATCACCGAAAAGCCCTGTTTTTTTACTAAAATGGGAAATAAATCCATCTCTTGAATAACGCTCAAGTGAAACACTTGTACTGAACCATATATTATCGTTGTCATCTTTTATTACGGACCAAATATCATTGTGTAAAATTCCATTTTTAGTAGTTAGGCGTTTCATTTGCTTATTTTTATATATAAATAATCCTTCAAGTTCTGCTGCAATATATATTTCATTTGGAGATATAACTTTTATATCATTTATAACTGTATTTTCACCTATCATCTGCTCTAGTTCCGAAGGAACATATTTTTCTTTAAAAAAAATTTGAACTCCTTTCCCAGATCCTAACAATAGAGTGTTCTTATCTATTGATGCAAGCGCCCATACATTAAGGTCCTTAAGACCTTCCTTATACCATATAAATTGCCCGTTTGAATATTTGAGTAATCCATCATCTGTTCCATACCAGACGTTCTTTTCATCAATTTTAATACATGATAAAATGTGAGATTTTTTATGTATATGGATTAATTTATCCTTTTCTTCTGGAATCCATAAGAAAAGGCCTCGATCCTTAGAACCTAATAAAAATTTATTATTTTCAATTTGTATAATATTTCGTACGGATACATGTTTCAATTGATTATTAATAGCCGTTATCGGAGTAATAATTCGTGTTTTGGGATTTAATTTAACCACTCCGTTATCACAGGCCATATAAATCATTTCACCAATTTCAGCAAAACTCCATACAAAACGATATGGAATTCCGTCTGTTTCATCATACATTCTAAATAGATTGGTCGAAAACTGGGCTACTCCCCAGTCCGTCCCAAGCAGAATATTTTTTTCTCTGTCCATTAGGATGGTATTTATTCTTCGTGAAGAAAGTCCGTTTTTATCATCAAGAAGAATATAATCGAATGGGTTAGAAATATTATAATACACCAGAATCCCTTCACGAGTTCCGATCCACGCTCTTCCTTTCTCATCGGTTACGGCAGCAGTAATATATGAATTAGCAGGAGGTACTGGGAGAAAAGTAATTAACTTATTATTTTCAAGATAAAAAATTCCATTTTGCGTTCCTACGACGGTTTTGGCGTTTAATTGTTTTATAAAATTGATTTTTTCTTTTGACTGAATGGTTTGAATGATTTTATTATCAATTACTTTGATTATTTGTTTTTCGGAATAAAAATATTTAATTCCACCAGGAGTAATTGATAATCCCTTTATATTCTTTTCTTCATCATCAGAATTGTTTGTTTGGAAAATATTATAATTTACAAATTCTCCATTTTTATAATAGTAAACGCTATTTTTGGTAATTATCCACAGTGTGTTAGCATCTGGGTCATTTGTTAGGGAAAGGATAGTTTTCGATTTTAAATATGTTGAAATCCTTCCATCATTGTGTACATCTATCTTACCCAATCCTTCGAGTGTAGCAACCCATATATTCCCGTGATTGTCTTTCTCCAGGTAATTAACCAGGTTATTAGGAAGTCCATTTTTATGAGTTAAAACCTGGAAACTAGTGCCATCGAATTTTCCTATCCCACTTTGAGTTCCAATATAAATATATCCTTGGTAATCTTGAGCAAGTGAACTGATGATACTTTGAGGTAATCCATCAGAAGTCTGATAATTAATAACAGGATATTTGACGGAAAAGAGGCTAATCGGGACAAAAAATATTACCAGCAGTAACGTTTTTATTCGTTTCATGTCAATTAATATTAACATAAATTAGGAATAAAATCAAAATATAAAATCATTTCAAGCCTCTTGTCTATCGGAAGTAAATGAACGCGAGGTGGTAAGTTAAACGTAAATTCCTGATAATTGATTTTTTAGCTGGAGTTCTCTGAATGATTTTAAGACCAGAAAAAGCTGATATTGAGGCTTTCAGATAAATAAGAGTTTTTTGTTCTAACGTATAATATATACTGTAAAAGATCATATGAAGCGTATCCCTAAAAACATCTTTTAAAGGGAAATACTTCCATATTAACCAATAAAGGTTTCGGGTATAATAAAAAGGAGCTCTCCATGATTCTCGATTAATTGGGGAGTATTTGTGAAGTGAAATAATATCGGGAAACCATTGAATCTGATATCCGGAATTTAATATACGAATAGCTAGATCTTGTTCGTTCCAATACAAGAAAAATTCTTCCGGGTATCCTCCCACTTCATCCAGGCACTTTTTTCTAATTCCTACACCTGCTCCATTGAAGGCCAATTGGTAACATGAAGATACCGTATCTTTTGTATCAATAGAATTAGAAAGTGATTGAATTTGATTAATATATTCAAAATAGTTGCGAACATCAAAGGCTACCACTCCCAATTCGGAATTTTTTTCAAATTCTTCTACCATTCGTGTAATGGCTTTTTTTTCTGGAAAAAAATCGTCTTCCAAGATCACTATATATTCCCCCGAAGCTTCCTGGAATCCCAGATTGTATGCAGCCACTCCGATATTTCTTTTGAGTGCTATTATATGAATTGATCCATCGAAGAGTTCTTTTACCATTTCGGTAGTTCCGTCCGTTGAGCCATTATCTGCAATAATTATTTCAATATTTTCATAATCCTGTTCCATTAGGGCTTTTATTCCCTCTAATACATCTTTTTTTCTATTATAGCTCAACATTACGACAGATACTTTTTTCATTCTATCATTTTAAACCGTGTATGATAAATATGTCAATAATAAATGATTATCAAGGTTAAAAAAAAATTATTTTATGATATAATGTCTCACTATATTGAAATGAAGGAGTGTTTACGTTTATGGTCGAAATAAAAAAAAGAATTAAATTTTTAATGGGTAAATTATTAAAATTTTTTTTATTAGGACTCCTGGTATTAATAATTATGAATCTACTCCCAGCATTTTTTTATAAACCTGAATTCAACTCCAATAAGATGCTCTCTTCTTATGTAAAAGGTGTTTACCATATGCATTCAACTTTTTCTGATGGCAAGGGCAATATTGAAGAGATTACTTCGGCAGCATCTTCCTTGAAATTGGATTTCGCTATATTAACAGATCATGGAAGACCTAACCTTGGTTCCTCTACTGCTACTCAATGGCGAAATGGTGTACTCCTGGTTGGGGCGACCGAATTATCATTAACATCTGGTCATCTTGTAGCAATGGGTTTTGATAATCCCAACTATATATACCCGTCTGAACCTCAAGAAGCTGTTGATGATATTCGAGATTCAGGAGGAGTTTGTATTATTGCACATCCATTTGATGATAAAATTCCCTGGACTGATTGGAGCGTAAAGGGGTATAATGGTTTGGAAGTATACAGCTCTTATAATGAAGCACGTAGAACCGGAATTTTAAAAATATTAATTTTTCCATTGAAATACGCTATCAATTCGAAGTATGCGTTATTAGATACCATGCGTTATCCTGAAGAAGTTGATAATACTTGGGATAGATTAAATCAGAGTTCTCGATATTTTGGTATATATGCATTAGATGTACATGGGAAAATTAAAATCACAGATAAAATCCAATTATATTTGCCTACATATCGATCTATGTTTGAGTTAATGACTGTATACGTTAAAATTCAATCAAGTCTTAATCAAAATTCTGATAAAGCAGCACGGGAGGTAATCTCTTCTTTTAGAAGAGGTGCATTTTTTAATGTAATTGAAGCTATTGCCCCAGCAAATGGGTTTGATGCATATTTCATTGACGGAATTTCTGGAAAAACAATTGATATGGGTTCCGGATGCGACTCCCCTACCGGAAAGATAATAATTCGTGCACCCTTTAAATTTAAAACCAATATTCGGATTCTTAGAGATGGTATGCAGTTTAAAGAAATCAAAAATAACAAAGAAAAATATCTTGAAATCAATATAACAGAAAAAGGTGTTTACCGAATTGAAGTCACAGTACCTGGAAATAAGTTTCATGAACTACCTTGGATAATGACAAACCCTTTTTACATTGGATTACCTTCTCCCCCACCGTATCATCCTTTTAATGATAACCCTGAGGTTCTTGTACGTCGTTCATTACTGGATTTGGGAATAAATTTTAAATTAGAAAAAAATCTTAATTCCAGGGGTGAGATCACTTTAGTAGAAAGTGAAATTAATAAAAAAATAATACGATTCTATTATAAACTTTCAAAAAATACAAATGAAAAGGATTATTGGTGTTCAATGGCATTGCGTCAAGATTTTGATTTTTCTCAATATAAAGGTATTGTGTTAGAAATTAAATCCGATAGACGTCAAAGATTTTGGACGGAATTTCGTAGTAAAGGAATTTCTGATAATTCTCAGGAATTCGGATATAGTTATTCTTTTCTTGCAACGCCTAATTGGAAAAGAATTAGCATTCCCTTCAACATGTTCCACAGAGTCTATGGAGTTAAACAAGATATAAATTTAAAAAAAGTAGTATCTTTTTTCTTAACCATAAATAATGGAAATGCGTACATTGGAACAGAAGGGGTTCTGTACATAAAGACTATAGGTTTATATTGAATATTGGAGCGGCAAAGTGAGTATTTTGAATTCAAAGTTTGGATTAATCTATTCTCAATTGAAGGTATGGTTTGGAAAAAAGGAATTAGAAATTCCTAATATTGAAATTCTTCCCGGTATTTTTTTGGTAATGCCCGTTTCAAGTAATTTTGATACAAATTTTAGAACTAATTGTATTGTAATAGGTACTCCAGGTGAAGAAGCATTAATCATAGATCCTTCTCCTTTTAATGATACCGAGTACAAAAATTTCTTATCAATTATAATACGTATCGGAAAAACTAATTCTTTTAAATTCAGCTACATTGTTATTACTCATTCTCATGGGGATCATCACAAGAATGCTCCCCGTTTTGCTAAAGAACTCTCAATACCTTTAATAATGAGCCAATATACACTGGAGCGAATAACGAAAAAGAAGGGGATCAATTATTTTGATGGGAATGTAATCCATATTGTAAATGATGGAGATGATATAAATATTGGGAAAGGGAATTTTATAAAAGTTTACAATATTCCCGGTCACGATGAAGGTCAAATAGGATTGGCTCCCGAGAATATGCAATGGTTTATCGTAGGGGATCTTATAGAAAGTAATCGAACGGTTGTTATTGGTGGAGAGGAGGGAAATATGACAAAGTATTTTCACTCATTGGAACGTGTAATAGCTCTTTCTCCTCAGTGGATAATTCCATCTCATGGTTCTCCATTAAAATCTGTTGATTTTTTAGTAAAAACCCTGACCCATAGAAGGGAGAGAGAGAACCAGGTTAAAAATCTTTTTTTAGAAGGTCAAACTCCTGAAGAAATAGTAAAATCAATTTATCGAGGAACGGACAAGCGGCTATGGCCTCTGGCATTGGAAAATGTAAAAGCCCATTTAAAAAAGCTTAAAGATGAAGGTTCTGTAAAGTTTGAATAGGAATAAACAATTTAAATTATTTTTTCTTATATATTATAGTACGTCCAAAGTGATTGGATTCAAATTTATCTGAAACACCGAAAATATTTTCAGATGCTCCTAAAAAAAGAAATCCATCATGATTAAGAAGTTGATGGAATTGATCTAAGATAGAAATTCGAGTATTAATATCAAAATAAATCAGAACATTCCGGCAAAAAATAACATCGAAGCTCCCTAAAAAAAGAAAAGATTCGATCAGGTTTACCCTACGAAATTCTATCAATTTCTGAACTTCTTCCGACACGATCCAGTTATTACCATCACGTGTAAAAAATCGTTCACGATAATTTTCTGGAACTCCGCGAGTAATCTCCATTTGTTCAAATCTGCCGGAAATGGCTTTTGATAGAACTTGGGATGAGATATCGCTGGCAATAATGGAGAAGTCTTCCGGTGCGATATCAGGAACTCTGTTATTCCCTACGGCATCAAGTATTATCATTGATAAACTGTATGGTTCCTGTCCAGTAGAAGCCGCTGCGCACCATATATTGACTTTGGGACCTCTCCTTGCATATAGCTTTTTTTTTCGTTCTCTTATCTTTTCAAAAATTATTGGTAAAATTTTTTCTCGAAATGATTCAAAAGGATGATTATCTCTAAAAAAAGATGTTTCATTTGTAGTTATTGCAGCTATCATTCGATCGTTTAATTCAGGGTCTGATTTTTCTTTGAGTTTAAAATATAATTCTGCATAGCTTTTACATTTACATGCTTGAACAATTGGCTCCAGACGTTGAGTTATCAAATAACGTTTATCGTCTGAAATTGACAATCCGATTATTCCCTGAATATATTCCCTTAAATTATTAAAATCACTATCCGTTAGGTCCATTCGTGAAATCTCCTTTCTTAATTTCATAAATTTCGCGTTTCTTTAAGACTATACGTTCAACTGCTCCAGGGATTTCGTCTATTGGTAATACTTCATCGATATACCCTGCTTCTATTGCACTACGTGGCATTCCCCACACTACACTTGTTTCTTCGTCCTGGGCAATAGTTAAAGCTCCGAACCGTTTAAGCATCCCAATCCCTCTGGTTCCATCGTTTCCCATACCTGTAAGAATTATTGCCACCACATTTCCTCCAAATACAGGTGCGGTTGACCGAAATAATACATCTACCGATGGTCGGAAACCGTTTTCCGGAGGTTCTTCATTTATAATAACACGTGCTTTATCAGTTGCATCCTTTACAAGTAACATATGGAATCCACCTGATGCGAGGTATACCGTTCGCTCTGTGACCACTTCTTCTTTTACAACTTCTATTACGCGGTGATTACAACGTGAATTCAATGTTTCTGCTAGCGATTGAGTAAATGTTGGCGGCATATGTTGCACAATAAATATCGGTAGATCAATTTTCATTGATAAGGAGGGAAGGAATTTCACCAGAGCTTTCGGCCCTCCTGTCGAAACACCTATCAAAACCGCACGTATCAATTTAGGTTCTTTTGCATCTGAATATACTGATTGTCGTTTAAATGTAGGTACAGTAGTAATAATTTTTTTTTCTGAAATTTCACCCGAAGTACGTGCACGGGATTTTCTTGAAATTGCATAATGACGAATTTTTACAAGGAGTTGACGGCGTAAGGATTCCATATTTTGATCTGCATTTCCAGATTGCGGTTTTGTAATGAAATCGAATGCTCCATTTTCAAGACAATGAATCGTTATATCAGCGCCTTTACGAGTAAAGGCGCTCACCATAATAACTCCAAGACCTGCAAACTCATCTGTCCTTGGAAATGTTTCCTGAATTTTCTGAAGTGTTTCAAGACCATTCATCCCGGGCATTTCGACATCTAAAGTTATCAAGTCTGCATTGGAAGTACGGAGAAATTGAATTGCTTCTTCTCCGCTTCCCACTGCCCCAATTATCTGGATATCCTCTTCGCCTAAAAGGGATTTTTTTATTAGGTTTCGATAGATACCTGAATCATCAACCACTAATACTTTAATCGGATCTCTTCCAATCATTGATTAAAACCTATTAGCAACGCATTCTTCGATTGCATTAGGAAGCTTTCGGGGATCAATTATCACCATTAATTGATGTTCTAATTTACACACGCCCGCTCCGATTTGGCTAAAATCTTTCCTGCGGTCAATATCCAATTTCTTATCAGCTCTATTTTTCCGACGATCTTCAATTTGGTCTGCTCGAACATCGACTATATCCCCGACTCCATCTATGAATATTCCACAATTTTCTAAAATATCTGTTTTGAAAAGTATCAGTTTTCCATTTTCAGGTGATATTGTTTTTTCTATCCCCATTAAATAACAGAGGTCGAGAACAAGAAAAATCTGTCCTCGAATATTCACATATCCCCGTACTACTTTTGGGGCATGTGAAATGTAGGTAAATTGTACTTCATCATTAATCTCTTTTACGGAATTTATATCTACTCCGAAAAGACGATCCGCCAGATAAAAGGAACAATACCGTTTAATTTCGAAATTTTGATCTACCTTTGTAGTTTTGTCTTTCAATTTGGTTATTTCGGTTTTATCCATTAAGTCCTCCCGGAATTTAAGGAAGTTTTCCCATGGTAAAAAGCATTCTCCAAATTTTCATTTAACCATTTAAGGTCCGGGAAAAGAGTCATTTTACCTAAAATAATTGAAGAGCCAAGAATACCCTGTTCAACCAAACTGTCTTTATCCAGTTGAATCGAAACTTCAATAATATCTACCAATTCGGAAATCAATAGTCCGCATGGATGTTTTGATTTCCTTGGAATTACAAGGTATAAATTTTCCTTTTCAATATTTGGAGAAACTCTGTAATGGTGATGTAAACGGATAATTGGGGTCGATATCCCTGTAATAGTAATGAATTCTTTCTCACCTACCATTTCGATATCATCTTTTTTAATCTCTTCGATACGGTAAACCTCGCGAATATCGAGAGCAAATTGTTCCATTTTTCCAGATTTAAAAATTAGTAGTTTTTTTACCATAGCTTGCTTTTCATTCAGTAATTGCTTCTCGATTTTTCTCAATTCACTGTCTTTGTCAAAA